>NZ_JBNDMK010000008.1:0-252902 GCF_050436545.1 Paraburkholderia sp. GAS41 | reverse complement strand
AGGGTTCCCGTCAGGGTTCCCGTCAGGGTTCCCGTCAGGGTTCCCGTCAGGGTTCCCGTCAGGGTTCCCGTCAGGGTTCCCGTCAGGGTTCCCGTTGCTGTTTGCGTCAGGGTTTGCGTTGGTGTTCGCGCCCGAGTTTGCGTCCGGGTTTGCGCCTGGGTTCGCATCGGTCTTTATGCCCTCGCCGGCATGGGCATTCCCGCCTTGGCGGCGCCTCCACAGTTCACCACCGTCACACCGGGACACCCGCTGGTTTTTCCTGCGGATACAGGCGCACACCCCGCTTTCCGGACCGAATGGTGGTATGCCACGGGCTGGCTCGACACGCCCGACCACAAGCCGCTGGGTTTTCAGATCACCTTCTTCCGCTCGGCCACGGACCACGACACGGCGGACCCGAGCACCTTCGCGCCGACTCAACTGATCATCGCGCATGCCGCGCTCAGCGACCCCGCGTTCGGCAAACTGGTGCATGCCCAGAAGGTGTCGCGGCAAGGTTTCGACCTCGCCTATGCCAGGCCCGACAACACCGACGTCAAGCTCGATACGTGGCACATGACGCGCGCCGCGGACGGTCATTACACCGTGAGCGCCCAGGCAGGCGAGTTTGCGCTGAACCTCACGCTCACGCCGACGCAAGCGGCGCTGGTGCAAGGTCAGCAAGGCTACTCGCAGAAGGGTCCACTCGCCGGCGAGGCAAGCTACTACTACAGTGAGCCGCAACTGCGCGTGAGCGGCAACGTCACGCGGCCGTCGCGCTCCGCAGACCGTGCGGCCATCGCAAACGCGCCCAGCACAGTAAGCGGCGTGGCGTGGCTCGATCACGAATGGTCGAGCACGCTCCTGAGTCCCGCTGCCACGGGATGGGACTGGCTCGGCGCCAATCTCGCGGACGGCTCCGCGCTGATGGCGTTCAAGGTCCGCGGCCGCAGCGGCACAGCCGTATGGGCCCACGCGGCATGGCGCGATGCGAGCGGCAAGCTCACCACCTTCGATCCCGACCAGGTCGACTTCATCCCGCAGCGGACATGGCGCTCGCCGCGCACGAACACGGTTTATCCGGTGGCCGAAACCGTCAAAACGGCTTCGCTCAGTTGGCAACTGGAGCCGCTGCTCGACGATCAGGAAATGGACACCCGAGGCTCGACCGGATCGGCGTATTGGGAGGGGGCGGTGACGGTGAGACGCGCCGGTCAGGACGTCGGTCGTGGCTATCTGGAACTCACGGGCTATCAGGCGCCGCTTACGCTTCAGAACACGATGAAAGCCGCACGGTAAGCGCCGCGCGTGGACATCCGCGGCATTAAAGACCCGCGAGCGTGGCCCATAACCGGGCTTTCAGGGTGCGGACGGCATCGTCCGAGTGCTCGTAGGGTGGCGCCTGCACGACCACGAGACGCCAGAACGAATCGCCGACGTGACGCAACTCCGCGTGAGTCTTCATCGACGGAGCCGCGGCGAGATGACCGTCGGTCGACCAGCTTTCGTGACCATCGACCGTGTCGCGGATACCCGGTGCGCCGAGCGGCATCGTGGCAGCGTTGTTGCGCAGATAGGCGGGAATGTACTTGCTGAAGCCGACGCCGGGCAGGTCTTCATGGGCAAACACGATCGCCGCGCTGCCGTTTGCTTCCGTGAAGGTATAGACCGGTTGCCCGTGGTCGGCTCCGCTTACGGAGAGCTTCCAGATTCCGTCGATCCTGATGCTGGAATGGGCGACAGGATTGGTCCAGGTGATCAGGAAAGCGGAATGCTGCGTCGTCTCGGCCGCCAATGGCCCTCCGTATGGGAGCTGGTTCGTGCGCCATAACCACGCGGCCCCCAACAGAACGACCAGGACTAACGCGGCGATGGCCTTCCGCGATAGCCCGCGTTTTTTCATCTGGGCCTTGGGGACGCCGGCGCCAGCGTAAGCCCGCTGGGCACCCGGCGAGAACGGCGACGGCGAAGACGAAGGCGACGGTTGCGCGCGGGCGCCGCCATCGGGCGTGGCGGCGCGTGGCGACGGCGTTTCGGCTGCCGGTCCCTGCACCTTCGGCGTTTGCCGCTCACGCTCCGCAAGCTCGCGGTCGTAGGCGGTTCTACGATCCGGATCGCCTAACACCGCATAGGCCTCGTTGATGATGCGCATGATCCGCTGCGCATCCGGGCTGCGATTCTTGTCGGGGTGGTAGCGCTGGCTGAGCGCCTTGTAAGCGGCGCGAATCACCTCCGCCGGCGCGCCGCGTGTGACCTTGAGATTGTCGTAGTGTGTATGCATAGGCTTTCCAGAAACACCTTCCCGTTATCGACCGCATATCGGCTCAAAAACAACATTACTTTAGACGGGCACAGCGTGTAGCAGGCGCGCGCAACCCCAAGCGTTTCCGCGTTGGGCATGCGGGTTGCTGACGCCTCTCGTGGTGCAGCATTCACCCGCTACCGCTTGCCGGCCCCCGTACGCCCGACCGTGCGCGGTGCTCCGTCAGGCCCGCAACCGCGACGGAGCGCGAAGCGATGGATATTCCGGAACCCACTCGAAGGCGTCATATCCGCCATGCGCGGCGGCGCGCCCGTTCGCGCGAGATGTCACGCTATGCCGGCAAGCCGCTGAGCTTGCTGTGGCGCTACATCGCCCGGCGCAAAGTCTCGCATCTGATCGTACTGCTGAGCGTGGTGGCCGCCATCGGTTGCGCGCTGGCCTCGCAATACGGCATCAAGAATCTCATCGACGCCCTGCCGTCGGGCCGCGCCCATCCCGCCGTCGTGATGCGCGCGTTCGTCATCCTGGTCGGGCTGATTCTCGCCGACAACCTGTTCTGGCGCGTGGGCGGCTGGATCGCCGCGCGGGTCTTCGTGACCGTGACCGGCGATATCCGGCGTGAGATGTTTGCCTATCTGACCGCGCATCCGCCGGCGTTCTTCGCCGACAAACCGCCCGGCGTCCTGTCGAGCCGCATTTCGGCGACGGCGAACGCCGTCTATGTGCTCGAAAACACGGTCTCATGGTCCGCGCTGCCGCCGTGCCTCACGGTGATCGGCGCCATAACGATGGTCGCGACTGTCAGTATCCCCATGAGTATGGCGCTGGTCGCGATCTCCGCCACGCTCGCCTTCGGCGTGTTCGTGCTGGCGAAGAAAGGCACCGGGCGGCATCAGGCCTTCGCTGCGCGGGCGGCGTCGGTTGACGGCGAACTGGTGGATGTCATCGGCAATATGGGTCTCGTGCGGGCGTTCAACGCAGTCCGCGCCGAGGGGAGCCGTTTCGACGAACGCCTTTCGACCGAAACCCAGGCGCGTACCCGCAGCCTGCTTTACCTGGAAAAATTGCGCCTGTTGCATGCACTTGCCACCGCGCTGCTGTCTGCCGCGATGCTCGGCTGGACCCTGTGGCTCTGGAGCGTGGACCGCGCGACCACCGGCGACGTGGTGCTGATCAGCTCGCTTGGCTTTGCCATCCTGCACGGCACCCGCGATCTGGCGGTGGCTTTCGTGGACCTCACGCAGCACGTGGCGCGTCTCGGCGAGGCTTCGTCGATCCTGCTGACACCGCACGCCATGCCGGAGCAGCACGATGCGCCGCCGCTGCAGGTGAGCGATGCCACGATCGAGTTCAGGGACGTGACCTTCTCGTACCCCGGACGACGCCCCGTGTTGACCGGCCTGAACCTGACGATCCGGGCCGGCGAGCGGGTGGGCCTGATCGGCCCGTCGGGCGCCGGCAAATCGACCATCCTCGCCTTGATCCAGCACTTTTACGAACCGGCGGCGGGCCGTGTCACGATCTCGGGTCAGGACATTGCCCAGGTGAGCCTCGACAGTCTGCAGGCCGCGATTTCGGTGGTCCCGCAGGATGCCGCCCTGTTTCACCGCTCGCTGCTGGAAAACATCCGGTACGGCGTGCCTAAAGCCAATGAAGCCGACGTCCGGCGTGCCTGTGAGGACGCCAACTGCCTCGACTTCCTCGCCGCCATGCCGGACGGCCTCAACACCATCGCCGGCGATCGCGGCGCCCGGCTGTCGGGCGGGCAACGGCAGAGAATTGCCATTGCTCGCGCCCTCCTCAGAGACTCGCCGATTCTCCTGCTCGATGAAGCCACCTCGTCACTCGATTCGGCCTCCGAATCAGCCATCCAGTCCGCGCTCGAACGGCTCATGCAAAACCGCACGGTGGTTGCGATCGCGCATCGCGTCTCCACCCTGCAGAGCTTCGACCGCATCCTCGTGATCAACCGGGGCCGCGTCACGCAGGACGGCTCGCCTGCAGAACTGGCAAAGCAGCCCGGGATTTACCGCGATACGCTGATGCGCCAACGCAAACGCACGACGCCGTCCGAACTGGCCTGAGCCGTTCAGCACCGTGTGAAGGTGTCCGAAATACCCCGACAACGTTTGCGCGCATGCCCTTTTGCCGATCGATCCAGCTTTACGCAGTGCCAAGTAAACAATTGCTGAAGTTTCATCAGAGAAATGCCGATATACGGTGTTACAGCTCAATCCAATCCCAATCCAGTCAGGGGCACTGATGATTTCGGTAGCGCGAATCAAGGGCGCGTTCACTGTCGATGGCAGCGACCCCGCCCTGGTGCGATCGCAGATGGAGGAATTCGGCCGGCAAATCCCGCTCCTCTACCTGATGCTGATGGTCAACACGGTGGCCGTAGCCGTCACGCATATCGACTGCGCGCCCGCATGGCTCGCCATCTACATGCCGGCCGGCCTGTGCGTGGTGTGCCTGGTCCGTTGCGTGCGCTGGTGGTTTTTCCGGCACCGGACGCTGAGCCACGAGAAAGCCGTGCCGGAACTGCGCAAGACCTTGTGGCTTGCCGGCGTGATAGGGGTGGCGTTCACCACGTGGGCGGCGCTGCTGTTCCAGTACGGACCGGCTTACGAACAGGCCCAGGTGGCGTTCTTCATGGCGACCACGGTAGTGGGCTGCGCGTTCTGCCTGATGCATCTGCGCGCCGCTGCGCTGTTGCTGCTGGTCATCGTGATCGGCTCATTTACGGTCGTCCTGCTGGTTGCGGGCCGGCCGGTGTTCGTCGCGATGGGCGTCGACATGTTTTTCGTGGGCGTCGCCCTCGCCTTTATCGTCCATCTCTACTACCGCAACTTCGCGGGACTCGTGGCTTCGAAGCGCGAACTGCTGGCCAGCCAGGCCGTCACCCAGAAACTGAGCGACGATAACTTCCGCCTTGCCAATATCGACAGCCTCACCAGCCTGCCGAACCGGCGCAGTTTCTTTTCGTCGCTGAACGCGCTGGCCGAGCAAGGCAGCGTCGCGAGCGCCACCTTTCACATGGGTCTGATCGACCTCGACGGTTTCAAGCAGGTCAACGACATCTACGGTCACTCGAGCGGCGACCTCGTGCTCAAGGAAGTCGGGGCGCGGCTGCTGGAATTCGCCGATCCGGCGATCTTCTTTGCACGGCTCGGCGGCGATGAATTCGGCATCATCATTCAGCGGCGGCTGACCGAAGAAGAACTCGACCGCCTCGGCCAGACACTGTGCGAGCGCCTGAGCCGGCCGTACAGCATCGGCGGCAATACCGCCGAGTTGTCCGGCACGATCGGCTGGGCAGGCTTGCCGCCGGCACGGGTCAGCGTGGCAGAGGCCTTTGAGCGCGCCGATGCGGCGCTCTACGTCGGCAAGGAGAGCCGGCGCGGTACCGCGGTGGTGTTTTCGGCCGAGCACGAAAACCGCGTCCGGCGCGCCAGTCAGGTCGCACAGGAACTCAAGGCGGCCAATCTCGATGCCGAGCTGTATCTGGAGTTTCAGCCTATCTTCGATGTCGCCACGCACGCTGCGGTCGGCTTCGAGGCGCTCGGCCGCTGGCGCAGTCCGAAGCTCGGCCAGGTCAGGCCGGATGAGTTTATCCGCATCGCCGAGCGGACCGATCTGATCCGCGTGGTGACCGAGGTGCTGTTGCGCAAGGCGCTGGCTGAAGCTGCCCACTGGCCGGCCCATCTGTATCTGTCGTTCAACCTCTCGGCGCTCGATATTTCCTCGGTGCCGCGCGCTCGCCGGCTGCTGGATATCGTGCAGGAAGGCCCAACCGATGCCGAGCGCGTGCACTTCGAAATCACCGAAACCGCCGTCACACGCGACTTCCGCCAGGCGCGCGCCTCGCTGTTGCTGATCAAGCAGGTAGGCTGCCACGTGTCGCTCGACGACTTCGGCACCGGCTTTTCGAGCCTGAGCTACGTCCACCGGCTGCCGTTCGACACCATCAAGATCGATCGCAGTTTCGTGGCCGAAGTGGATACCGACGCCGCGTCCGCGAAAATCATCAAATCGGTGATGGATCTGTGCCGGAACCTGGGCCTCGAGTGCGTGGTGGAAGGTGTCGAGACCGAATCGCAGCGTGACATGCTGACCGCACTCGGCGGACGCGTCATGCAAGGCTACCTGTTCGGCAGACCGATGCCCGCCGATGCGATGTCCGCCTTCCAGCTCAACGTCAATGCCGCTTGAATCTGGCCGGTTGGCGTCTTACCGCAACGCTTCGCTTGCCGCTCTGTGGCGCACGGCGGGTGTGCCGGTGTTCTGTTCCTGTGCATGCGGCGACGCGCTCTGCCGCGCTTCGAGTGTGCGCAGCGCGTCCGTCAGTTTTTGCACGCGCTTGAGCTGGGCGGGCAAGCGCGCGGCGCTGGTCAAGTTGTTCACGCGGTCCTGCCAGTAACTTAACGGCAATGGGCGGTCCGCGGTGGCAATCTGCGGTAGCAGGTGTTCAAGATGTTCGATATCTTTTTCGATCTGATGGTGATTCATGCCTGTTCCCCGGGAATATCCGACAAAGGTCTCGCAAATTGACGTTTACGTAAATCGGCCGTCCGTTTTCTATTTTTTCCAGTGTGATCGCTTCAAGCGGCAAGACTTGACCGTCCGTCTCAGTTTCACTGAAAGATAAAGTCCGTTGGGCAGAAACGATAATGCCGCCACAGCAGCATGATTATTTTTGTCTGATAATGAGCGATTAAACCAAGGCTCCGGTGAGGTAAAGGCCCCGGTATGCTCCATAGTCACTTCGATGTACGCGACGCGGCACCGTTAGCGCCCTTGCTGGCGTGGCGCGAGCGCGTCGGTCATATGATCGACGTGCTGCCGTCGAAAGCGGAGCTCGACCGTCCCTTTCGCGCGTCCATCGACCGCTATGCGGTGGGCGAGCTGGCCTTGACGCACTGCCGCTCCGACCGGCTCCTGCTCGAACGCTCGATCGCCCGCATCTCCACCGACCGGGTACGCGGCTACGCCTTCCACGTGTTCCTGGAAGGCGGCCTGGAATCGATCCGCGCGCGCCATCCGCATGCGGGCCACGCTTCGGCCATGGCCAGCCTGGTGGCGTTGGACCTGAATCAGCCCGCCCGCATGCAACGCAGCGCGTGCCGGATTCTCACCGTGTTCGCGCCCGCCGCGCTGGTCGAGACGGTGATTCCCGACGCGGACGGGATCCACGGCCGCGTCATGGAAAACCGCACCCCGCTGACGCGTGTGCTCGTGCAGCATGTCGCCTCGCTGGCGGCCGGCCTCGCTCACCTGAGCGCCGATGAAGCGCAGAGCGCCTTGCGCACGAGCGCCGAGTTGCTGGCCGCGGCGTTCGGCAAAGAGGCGCGCCTCACCGGCAACGCGCGCGCGTCGGCCCGTGCCGCGATGGTCAGCCAGGTGAAGCGTCACATCCGGGCCAATCTTCACGCGGCCGAACTCTCACCGGAAAGCCTGATCGCGGCATTGCAGTTGCCGCGCACCACCCTGTACCGCATGTTTCAGCACGAGGGCGGACTCGGCACGTATATCCGCAATCTCAGGCTGCGCGAGGCAGCCGACGAACTGGCGGAATTCCCGCATCTGGCCGTCACGGATATTGCCTACGGCCTCGGCTTCAAAAGCCCTTCTGACTTTACGCGCGCCTTTCGCCGCGCTTATGCGCTTTCACCGCAGGATTTCCGGGTGCAAGCGTTGGAATTGCGGCGACGTTAAATCGTTGAAGTGACTCCGTGTTGATTGAGATTTCAATTTATCGCCCCGTCATTCGACTTTTCTTTATCTGACCACTTTGCCATCTGCGCGTCAGCATTGCGCCCCGAGCGCAGCCGTAGACTGTATGGCGTTGAGGAGACCTGTATTCGGCAATGTTTCAAGACATAAGCCGAAATTCCAACGTCCTTCCCCCAGGAGTCGATAATGTTTCGAATTGCTTATATTGCAGTAGCCGTTTCCGCCATTGCCTGCGCAGCACCCGTGTTTGCACAGGACGCCCCCAGCACCACCCAACCGGCAACGACCGCCGACACGACCTCCAACAGCGGCGTCGGCATGGACACCGCCGGTCAGACCGCTGCCGGCGCGCCCGGTGGCCTCACTCGCCAGGAAGTGAAGCGCGAGTTGTACCAGGCTGAAGCCGACGGCCAGATCAAGACGCTCAATCGGACCGTCTACAACGGTAATTGACTTGACGCAGATTCGCCCGCAACGTGCCGAGGCCCGCGCCCGGTACGTTGCGGCGCGACGCTGGACAGGTGGCTGAACGCTCCCCACCTGCGCGCCGCCCTCCAGAGCCAGCGCGAATCGGGCCGGCCAGCCCGGCGCCATGCTCCGCCTAATTGGCCGAGCTTGCGTGCAGCAACGGCCACACCATCGTGAATTTGACGCCACCGCGGGTCGGCACATAGAGTTCGCGGCTGCGCTGCGCGCCGTCCAGACTAGCCGTCAGACGATAACGCCCCTGCGGAAGCCGGGCGAACAGATACGGTCCATCCGACGTGGCGTTGAACACGACCGTGCCATCCGGTTTCGCCACCTGCACAGCCACGCCGGAAAGCGATTCGCCGGATCGCGTCGTGAAGGTCGCGCGCATGTTGTATCCAGAGGTCAGGTGCCGGAACGCCGCGACTTCGTCCTGACCTACGCCGCCAGTCACATAGGCGATGCCGTGACTGTCGTGCGCGACGGGTATTTCGTTGGGCGCCGCGGGATGGGCCGCAACGTCTTCAACTGGCGGCGCCGCCGGCGCCCGCACGGCGGGCGCGGCTGCTTCAGCCACGGGTGCGGCACTTGAGGCGGGCTCATGGCTGACGGGCGGCTGATGCGGAAGCCCAGGCGGCAGCGGATCGCGCGTGACCACCTCACGCGGCGGGGCTTTGCGTTCGGGCACATCCCGCACCGGTGCCGGCGCGGGAGTCGGTGCGGGCGCAGTGACCGGCGCCCGCGCTCGCGCTGCGCCCGATCCGCAACTCAAGCCAGGAATGTCGGTGCCGCCAGCGGCGCGCCCTTCGAGCACCCACGAAGGCAGCGAGACACCTTGCCCCTTGGCACGCGGCGCCAGCGTATCGCGCATGCGCGCCGCCACTGCGCTGCGCTCTTCGGGCGTCGCGGCATGGTGCATTTCCGTGCAGAATTCGGCGCGTTCGTCGTCGCTGAGCAGTTGCGACGGCACGGCATCGGGTGGCGCTCCGTGCGCGCTGACGGTGATCGCGGCGACGCCACACGCGAGCGTCCAGTGGATGGCTGCTGGCAAACCGCGATAGAAAGTGGACATGTCTAATCTCCGGGACACGCTCGGGAGCGCAGCGTTGGGTCGATTGGAGTGGCCTCTTTGAACGCTTCGCTTAACTAACGACGAGCAACAGCGGCAGGCGTGGTCTTGCGGGGATAGTGGCGGGCAAAGGCAGTGCGGATCCAATCGCAGTGTAGCAAACCCGCCTGGGTCTACCGCGGCCCGCAAGGCGCCGGGAGTAGGCGATCTCCGCCATGTTACAGCGCGATTGATCCGAACCGGTAGCGTGACACGCCGACTTCGCAAGACGCGTGCGAGTCCGTTGCGCCCCGCCTACTCCGCGCTCGCCGCCACGCGCGCCGCCAGTCTGGCGTCATAGCTCGAATGCACGTGCACCCGTTTCTGTTCCGGATACGCGTACGCATAAGCCTTGCGCAACGCCAGCGACGCCTCATGGAAGCCGGACAGAATCAGCTTTTGCTTGTTCGGATAGTGGGCGATATCGCCCACTGCAAAGATGCCGGGCCGTGAGCTTTCGTAGTTCGAGGTATCCACGTCGATGCGCCCGGCATGCAGGCTCAAGCCCCAGTTCGCAATAGGCCCCAGATCGGCGACGAGTCCATAGAGCGCCACCACCTGTTCCGCTTCGATCTGGGTGGCGCCGCCCACCTGACGAATCTCGAGCGATGCGAGTTTGCCTTCGGGCGCATGCAGCCCGACGATCGCGCCGACCATGAACGCCATCTCGCCCGCTTCGACCGCACGCCGCATCTTCTCGACGCTCGAATCCACCGCGCTGAAACCATTGCGCCGATGCACCAGCGTCAGCTTGCCGGCGACCGAGCGCAGGGCCAGCGCCCAATCGAGCGCGGAATCGCCGCCGCCCGCGACCACCACCGTCTTGCCGGCGAAATCGTCGAGATTGCGCACGCTGTAATGCACATGACGCCCTTCCAGCGGCACAGCCTCGTCCAGCGCGAGACGCTGCGGTGCGAACGCACCGTTGCCGGCCGCGAGCAGGATCGCGGCCGCGTCGAATTCGAGTCCTTCGCCGGTTTTAACGGTCCAGCGGCCGTCAGCGCGTTGCTCGACCGTGTCCACCCGCTGGCCGAGGTGGATCGGCACATCGAATGGCCGGCATTGCTCCAGCAGGCGCTCGACCAGTTCGCGCGCCGTGCACGACACAATGGCGGGAATATCGTAGATCGGCTTGTCCGGATACAGTTCGATGCATTGCCCGCCCACCTGCCCGAGCGCGTCGACGATCTGGCATGACAGGCCAATCACGCCGGCCTCGAAGGCGGCGAACAGTCCAACTGGACCGGCGCCGACGATCAGGACGTCGGTGCGGACGGGTTGTTTCAAGGTGGACGTGGGTTGTGCTACGGGTGTTGCATCTGACGATGCAGCCGCTTCAGAAGTCATTCGGTGTCCCTGGAGTTGGGCGTGTCTAGGTGTGTCTACGCGTATCTAGGCGTGTATGAGCCAATCCCCATGCTCATGAGCCCAACCACCATACCCACTCCACCCCCTCCCGGCAACCAAGACACCACGAGCGGTGTGGGCGGCGTCGCCCGCACCGCTGGCCGCACCTAGAACAGATGCATGATGCCGACGTACGCGCCCGTCTGCGATTCGCCTTGCAGCGGACTCGTACTGCCGGTGCCTTCACGCGGATTGGCGAGCAGCGAGAAATTGGCCTGCTTGCTGTTGTCCACGAAAGCGACCGTACCGTACAGGAAGGTCCGCTTGGTGAAGTTGTACGTCGTGCCGAGGGTGTACATGGTCGCGTGACCGGACGGATCGTGCTGCGCATCGCCGCCGCCATCGCCCACGTTCACGTAGAAGCCCGCCCCCGTCATGGCCCAGGCCGTGGTCAGGTTGTAAGTTGCACCCAGCCAATAGTAATTGGCGCTGTCGGCGAGACCGACTGGCGTGTCCGGCGCCGCCAGGTGGGTATAGCCGCCCTGGATCTTGATCGCGTCGAAGTGCACGTTCGCGCCAACGAAGAACTCTCGCGAGCTCGTGAAAATACTCGTCATCTGGCCGTTGTTGTCGCGCAGTTCGTCGTAGATGCCGCGCAGGTCGAACAGGGTCGAGTGATAGGACAGCATCACGCCGTCCGAGCGGCCGAATTCACCCGGCGCGCCGTTGTTGAAGCCGTTCGCCTGGTTGCCGAAGGCGAATTGGGTCTGCACATCGAAACCGGCAATCACCGGGCTGTGATATTCGAGGTTGTTGCTGCTCTGTTGCCAGTTGCGGCCCCGCACCAGCGACGCGGTCGAAAACGCCTGCTGGACCATCGGGTCGAATTCCCACACGCCGTCACTGTCGATGAACAGGTTGCGGCCCGCCTGCACCGTGCCCCACTCGTCGCTCTTCAGGCCGGTGAAGGCGCGCCGCGAAAACAGCCGGCCACCACTCGTGGTCCCGTTCTGGATCTGCAAGCCCGTTTCCAACGTGAAGATGGCATTGAGGCCGCCGCCCAGATCCTCATTGCCCTTGAAACCCAGCATGCTGGTGCCCCAGTCGCCGCCTTCCGCGCTCCAGCTGCTGGCGGTGATGCCGGTGCCGGTGGTGACGTGATTGATGTACTGCACGCCGCCATCCATCCGGCCATAAATGAGGACGCTGCTTTGTGCATGCACGAGCGGGCTTGCGAGCAGCAAGGTGGCCAGCAATTGTGTACGTAGTCTCATTTTTTTTGCCTTATGCCATCTGATTCAGGCTCGAGTTATTTGAATGGCTTGAACGATGTGAAGCAGTGCCCTCAGACTGCTTCGTTATAGCAGCGCGAAACCGGTGAAACTATAGGTGAATGGGCTATGTCAGTATATTTCGTTTGGGGCAAATGTCATTTGACTCCGACGCTCCCGTCACATGCGCCTTTCTCGCGACTGACCGGCGTGCCGGCGTCCCAGTCCCGCGCGACGCGGCCGGGATAAGATAGACGTTTGCTCCCAGCCGGCCTGGCTGGACCCGACGGCACGCCCCTGATGAACGCCCCCGATGAACGCCCCCGATGAACGCCCCTGAACTGACCGAACACGAACATCTTGGCTTGTACTTGCGCGACACCGGGACGGCTAGCGAATGGTGGCGCGTCACCGTGGCGGACAGACCACAAACCTATCGCCTCGAACATGGTGTCGAGGATGCACAAGGCAATCCGTCCGTCGATATCGATCTGGTGGTGGACGCCGAAAACCTGCGCGCAAAGCTGAAGAAATGGCATCGCGAAGGGTTTGTGTTCGAGGCGCGTGGTGCATCGCCGCAAGCCGATGCGCAGCAACGCGCTGCGTTCATGCCTGCGTTGCAACGCGCTGCGGCGGCGCGTCGCAATCCATCCGGCATGGACGGCGCCGGTGGCTTGCGAGAATCAGACAGCACGAGCACACCGGATGCGGAAGTAGCCGCAAGCCATTCGGTTCGCATCGGCGCAACCGAAGTCCCCTGCGGCGTTGCCGGTCCATGGGTACCGCGCATCAATCCGGCTTACCTGTTCTCAGAGCGCTTCAACGACATCGTCGAGGATATCGTCGAGAACAAACGCGTCATGCTGATCGGTCACACGGGCGCGGGCAAAACCAGCCTGATCGAACAGGTTGCCGCGCGCGCCCGGCATGGTGTGGTGCGCGCGAACATGAACGGGCAGACGACCGTGGGCGACTTCGTCGGCTTCTGGACGGTCAAGGGCGGCGAGACCCTCTGGGTGGACGGCGTGTTGCCCACCGCGATGCGTGAGGGCCTCTGGCTTATCGTTGACGAGATCGACTTCGCCGAGCCGTCGATTCTCGCCGCCCTCACCGCCGTGCTCGAACCGCAAGGGCGCCTCACCTTGAAGGAAAAGGGCAACGAGGTCGTCGAACCGCACCCCGCGTTTCGCCTGTTCGCCACGGCGAATGCGGTGGGCGCGATGAGCCAGTTTCGCCATCTGTACCAGGGCGCGAATCTGATGAACGAGGCGTTTCTCGACCGCTGGCGCGTCTATCTGCTCGACTATCTGTCGCCGGCCGAAGAAACCGACGTGCTGATGCGCACGCTTGCTCCTTACATGACGCATACACTCGCCGTCACGCTGACGGCCATCGCCGCCGATTGCCGTGCCGCGTTCGCGCGTGAGGATCTGTCGAGCGCGTTTTCCACCCGCCGCCTGCTCGACTGGGCCGAGTTGATGCTGCGCACCGGCGACCCCGAGCGCGCGGCCGGTCCCGCCATTTATGCGAAGGTCAGTCCCGAAGACGCCACCTTGATCCGCGGCATCATTCGCCATCACATCGCGCCCGCCGGGTGAGCACGATGCACACGGCGCGCGAGGCCCGCGGGTTCGAGTTCGAGTCCACGCTCGGCAAGATCGCGCGCGTTCTCACCGGGCAATATGGCGTGACGGTCGTGTTCAGTCCGGATGGACCCAGAGTCGAACGCGGACGCATCGTGATTCCCGACTACGAGGTCGGCGCCAGCCTCCCAAACGACGTGCTGGTCGGCTATCTCGACCTGCTGGTCGCGCGCGCCAAACATTCCACACTCTCGCAACTGGACGCCCTGCCGCCGGGCGTGGCGAGCCAGCTTGCCCAGGTCATCGAAGACCGCCGCGTGTGCGCGCAGTTGCTGAATGAATATCCGGGCGCGCGCTGGTTTATCGGCAAGCTCAGAGCGCATGCCGCAACCCGCGCGCAACAAGGCTGGACCCGTCTGCGTTGGCGCGACCGCTTCATCTGGCGGGTGGAGCGGGCCCTGTGGAACGAAGCGGTAACAGCCAGCGAGACCAGCCAGTCGCTCGCCGCCGCGCTGGTCGCCACGCAGGATCTGCTCGGCGAGGCGAGCCGCAGCCGTTCCACCGCGGACAGCATCGCCACGGCACACGCGATACTCGCGCGGGTGCGGGCCCTGTCCGCCGGCGAGGCCAACAACATGATGTTTTCAGTGGGCACCGCCGAGGACATCGATACCGAGGCGCTGCGCGCATCATTCGATCCGTTTGAAAGCGACGGCACCCGCGCCAGCGAGGAAAGCGCCGCCCCCTCGCCCTCCGACCCTGGCGGCGCCGAAGCGCTGAACGGAGCCGGCATGGGACATGCACTGGCCGACGCCCAGCCGTCCGCCGCCCGCGCAGACAGCACCGCGCAAACGCTGCGTGCCGCCGCGCGGACGGTGATGTCGATTCCGCTTGCCACCGAATTCGACGTCGTCAATGATCAGACCGGTTTCGGCGACACCCCTGCATGGCGCGAACTGCGCAACGCGGCCCGCGCGCAAACCGCGCAGTTGAAGGAGAAGCTGGAACGCGCACTGAGCGCGGACGAGCGCACGCGCTGGCGGCGCGAGCAGGAGCGCGGTGAGATCGACCGGAGCGCGCTGGCAAAACTCGCCACCTCGCCGGGCTATCGCACGCCGTTCAAGGTGACGCGCGCCACCAAAGGACGCGATGTCGCGGTGACCTTGCTGATCGACCGCAGCGGTTCGATGGCTGGCCGCAAGATCGAACTGGCGCGGCTATGCGCAGCTGCTCTGGGCGATGCGCTGACGCAACTGGGCTTCGACTGCGAAGTGCTCGGCTACAGTTCGATCGAGTCGCCCGAGATGAAGCAGCTCTGCGAACGGCAACGCGCGGCCAGCGTGGATCTGCAGCGCTACAACCGGCTCGTCGAACGGCTCGATCTGCAGATCTACAAACGCTTCGGCTCGCCGGAGCTGAGCGGCCTGACCGGCATCGACTGCGGCCATGAAAACCCGGACGGCGAGGCGCTCGCCTGGGCCGCGACGCGGCTCGCGGATCACGCAGCCGCGCGGCGCATCCTGATGGTGTTTTCCGACGGCTATCCGGCCACCGGCGACGGCGACCCGCTCGTGCTACGCAGCGATCTGCGCCAACGCGTGGCGGCGATCCAGAAAACCGGCATCGAACTGGTGGGCGTGGGCGTGCTGACCGATGCCGTCGAAGCGTTCTATCCGCACAACGTCGTGGTGAGCCGGCTGGCGGAATTGCCGTCGACGGTGTTTTCCGTGCTGGGTTCGATGCTGCTGAAACGGTAGCACGGCACGCCGCCACGCCATCAGGCCATCACGTCATCAGGCGAGATGCGGATTGAACGCGTACTGTTCGATCTCACCGCCGCGCGCCACCACCGCCGTGCTCTCCGGAATCTCCACCCACCAGCCGGGCAGATCCACCAGCGGCTCGGACAACACCAGGAAAGCATCGTCACCGGCCGCGGCAATCCGCGAATCGTCCGGATACAGTTCGTGCAGTTGATGAAACGAGCTGCTATGGAATAGCGAACGCGATTCGCGCTCGCTCGAGTAGCGCACGGAGATGATCTGCTCGCCGTCGGTGGCGCACACGGTCATGTTCAGCGGCTGTTCGACGCCGTTTTTGCGGCCAGTGGCCTCGACGAAGGCGACCATCCGCTCCAGCGCGGTAACCGGTGCGAGTTCCAGACCAAAGGTTAGTGCCAGAAAGAACAGCACCTCGGAATCGGTCGAACCTTCGATGGACGCAAACAGCTCGGGCTTGATCGCCAGCATCAGCTCGCGTCGCACCAGCGGGTACTTGCGCACCAGGCCGTTATGCACGAACAGCCAGCGCCCGTAACGAAACGGGTGGCAGTTGGTTTCCTGGGCGGGGGTGTCAGTGGCGGCGCGAATATGCGCGACAAAGAGCGGCGAGTGAATGGCGCGGGCCGCCTCGCGCAGATTCCGGTCGCTCCACGCGGGTTGCATGCAGCGGTAGCGAAACGGAATGTCCGTCGGGCGGCCGTACCAGCCGATCCCGAAGCCATCGCCATTGGTGGTGGTCTGGCCAAGCCGCGAATGCAGGCTTTGATCGATCAACGAGTGTTTGGCGCGAAACAGCACCGTCTCGAGCTGGACGGGGTTTCCGGCGTAGGCCAACCAGCGGCACATAAGTGAGCTCCTGTTACCGCAAGTGCGGTGAAGCGACTCGCACTTGCGCGTCCTCCAGCCGATTTTCTGCATCCTATCATTTGCCGTTGACGCTGACGTTGCAGGCGGCCACGTCACCGCGGCGCTTACTTCGGTGGCAACTGTGCGATGGGAATCAGGAACTCCGAGAAGCCGGTCAATATGATCTGCACGCCGATGCACAACAACAGGAAAGACGACACCCGCATGGCCACCTTGGTGCCTTCGACGCCCAGATAACGGGCGAAAATGACCGCGCGGCTATAGGTGATATAGACCACCACTGCGACGATCACCGAGATCGCGACCGAAGCGATGCTCGACAGTACGAACTCCGACAGCTTGTGGGTGCGGTTTGCATTCAGCGCGATCGCCGTGGCAACCGAGCCGGGCCCGGTGGTCAACGGCACCGTGAGCGGAAAGAATGCCCGGGAGGTGGCATTCTCCGCGTCGACACGTTTGACGGGCGTGTCGGCGGGCGGCGTATCCGGCGCGTTGAGCATGTTCCAGCCGCTCACCGCCACGGCGAGGCCGCCGCCAATCCGCAACGCCTCCATGGAAATACCGAAGAAATGCAGCACGGGCGTGCCGAAAAAGAAGGCCACCAGCAGCACGCACATCACGTTGATGGCGATCTTGCGCGCCAGCGCCGTGCGTTCTTCGGTGGTGAGCGATGCAGTCCGGTCCAGAAAGACGAAGGCGATGCCGAATGGATTGATGATGCTGATCAACCCGGTAAATCCAAACAGTATGTCCGCGATCAGACTTTCGACCATGTTTTGCGATCCGCGTCGAACGACGGCTGATGGGTTCCCGCTGGAACGCGATGAGCCGCCGGATGTTGTCTGGCTGGACGGGGCGTGTGCCTCACCCAGATCGATCCACCGGAACCGCGCCGGCGGCACCCGTTGCTGCGGGTAGCCGTGGCTCCGGGCTACTCGCAGGTCGAATCATAGCGCGGCGCGGCATGCGTACGACACTATCCGTCTGGCCAGTTCGTGGCGCAATGCAGCAAGCGAGCGAGCGCCGGCGGATCGCGCCGGCGCGCGTTTCACGCCCACGCGTTGCGTCATGGTCAAACGGCCTACATCTTTTTGACGACCTTTACGGCGTGGACGTATCTGGCATAAAGTCGGGACGGAAGACCAGGCTTCACCAGACGCACTGACCCGTTCGAGGAGTCGCCCCACATGTTCCTTCGCTTTCTCGCTGCGCTGCCGTTTATCGGCATTCTGCTCGGCATTCCGTTCGTCAATCGCGTCGAGCCGCTCGTGTTGGGCATGCCATTCGTGCTTGCCTGGATCGTGCTGTGGGTGATTCTCATCTCGGTCATCATGGGGATCGTCTACCGGCTCGATCCCGTCAACCGTCAGACCGCCGCCGCTAGTGAGGATCCCCGATCATGAGCAGTGCTCTCGTTATCATCGCGGCCTTCACGGTCTTTGCGCTGTATCTCGGGCTGCGTGCGAAACGCGGCCACGACATGAGTCTCGAACAATGGACCGTCGGCGGCCGCAGCTTCGGCACGGCGTTCGTGTTCCTGCTGATGGCGGGTGAGATCTACACCACGTTCACCTTTCTCGGCGGCAGCGGCTTCGCCTACGGCAAAGGCGCGCCGGTGTACTACATCCTCGCCTACGGATCGCTCGCCTATATCCTCTCCTACTGGATGTTGCCGCCCATCTGGCGTTTCGCGAAAGCCCAGCGGCTGATTTCGCAGCCGCACTTCTTCGCGCGCAAATACGACAGCCCGGCGCTCGGCGTGCTGGTCGCGCTGGTCGGGGTAGCGGCGCTGATTCCGTATCTGGTGCTGCAACTGAAGGGGCTCGGCATCATCGTCGCGACCACGTCGTATGGCGCCATTTCGTCGGCCTCGGCGATCTGGATCGGCGCCGCGGTGGTGACGTGCTACGTCATCGTCTCGGGCGTGCGCGGCTCGGCGTGGAACTCCGTCGTCAAGGACACCTTGATTCTGGCGATCGTGCTGTTTCTCGGCATCTACCTGCCGATCCACTATTACGGTGGACTCGGCGACATGTTCCGCACCATCGACGCCGCGAAGCCCGGCTTCCTCACCTTCCCCGCCAAGGGTTCGAGCGTGGCCTGGTTCCAGTCGACCGTGCTGCTCACCGCGCTCGGGTTTTTCATGTGGCCGCATACGTTCGGCTCGATTTTCACGGCGAAGGACGAACGCATTTTCCGCCGCAACGCGATGGTCTTGCCGCTGTATCAGCTGATCCTGCTGTTCGTGTTCTTCGTCGGCTTTGCGGCCGTGCTGAAAGTGCCCGGCCTGAAAGGCGGCGACATCGACCTGTCGCTGTTCAAACTGTCACTGCAGACCTTCGATCCGTGGTTCGTGGGCGTGATCGGCGGCGCGGGTGTGCTGACCGCGCTGGTGCCGGGTTCCATGATCCTCAACACCGCCTCGACCCTGCTTGCCAACGACGTCTATCGCGGCCTGCTCAAGCGCGATGCCACCGACGCCGCCGTCACGAAGCTGGCGCGCATGCTGGTACCGGTCGTGGCGCTGGTGGCCGTGGCCTTCACGCTGCATGGCGGCGAGACCATCGTGGCATTGCTGCTGATGGGTTATAGCTTCGTCACGCAGCTTTTCCCGGCCATGGTGTGCAGTCTCGCGCCGCGCAACCGCGCCACCCGCCAGGGTGCGTTCTGCGGGATTCTGGCCGGCGTGGCCGTGGTCGCGGTGACGACGCTCATGCACCTCAGCATGGGCCAGTTGTTCCCGTTCCTGCCCGACGCCGCCAAGGACGTCAACATCGGCTTCGTCGCGCTGGCCTTGAACATCGCCGTGTTCGTGGTGGTGAGTGCCGTGACGCAGCCGCGCGCGAACGAACATCCTCAGGCGCAGACCCACGTGCATTGATGCACTGTACGCCGGCGGGGCGCGGCTTTTTGGCGCGACCTGCCTGGCTCGCCCCGCCTAGCCGCCGGACTTCGCGTACAGCGTCGAATCCGCAAATCCTTCTGCGGCCAGCACGCGCCCGACCAGAATCAGCGCGGTTCTTTCGATCTGGGTCGTCTGTACTTTTCCGACGATATCGGCCAGCGTGCCCGTGACCTTCTCCTCGTCCGGCCAACTGGCCCGGTAGATCACCGCAATGGGACATTGATCGCCATAGTGAGGCCGCAGTTCGTCGACGATCCGCGCCAGATGCCGCACGCCGAGATGAATCGCCATCGTCGCCCGATGGCGTGCCAGATCGCCCAACTGCTCGCCTTCCGGCATGGTCGTCCTGGTGGCGAAACGCGTGAGTATCAGCGTCTGCGATACGTCCGGCAAGGTCAACTCGCAACCGAGTGTCGCCGCGCACGCCGCCGTCGCCGTCACGCCGGGGACGATCTCATAGGGAATCTGCAACTCGCGCAGGCGGCGGATCTGTTCGCCGATCGCGCCGTACAAGGACGGATCGCCGGAATGCACCCGCGCCACGTCTTTGCTCTCATCATGCGCTGCTTTCAGGAGTGCGACGATTTCATCCAGGTTGAGCTCGGCCGTATTCACGACCTGCCCGGCGACGTGACCGTCCAGCACAGCGGCGGGAACCAGCGAACCCGCGTACAGGATGACCGGACAGCTCCGCACGAGGCGCTGCCCCTTCACCGTGATGAGCTCCGGGTCGCCAGGACCCGCGCCGATAAAGAATACCGTCATGCCAACTCCGTGATTCGATGGTTCGAGGCGTGCGTTGCCTCCATGGCAAGGCAAGGCGCGCTCGAAACCATCAGGGGAATAAGGTTCGCAGTGCGTCCAGCAGATCGACAGCCTGGGTGAATTCGCGCTCGACCGACGGCAAGTCCGGACGCCGCAGCATGATGACCGGCAGGCCGCGCTCGCGTGCGACTTCGAGCTTCGCTTCCGTGGCGAGACCGCCGCTGTTCTTGCTGATCACGACGTCGGTCCGGCTCGCGCTGAACAACGCGCGTTCGCCTTCGATGCTGAACGGCCCGCGTGCATCGATGACGCGCGCCTGCGCGTTGCCCGGATGGGCGTCGAGGCAACGCACGGTCCAGAACTGATGCGCGGGAATCTCGTCGAGATGCGCGAGCGGTTCGCGGCCGAGTGTGAACAGCGGATGCGAGAACGGCTCCATGGCAGCCGTCAGCCCGGCCCAGTTGTCCGTCATGCGCCAGTCGTCGCCGCGCTGAGCTTGCCAGGCCGGACGGCGCAGCGCCCAGCACGGAACCTGCGCGACGCGGCTCGCGGCGAATGCGTTCGCGCTGATCCGCGCGGCGTAGGGATGCGTGGCGTCGACCAGCAAGCCGATGCGCTCGTCGCGCAGATAGCGGGCCAGTCCATCCGCCCCGCCGAAGCCGCCGACTCTTACCGAGCAGGCAAGATCCGCAGGCACTTTGCCGAGTCCGGCGAGGCTGTACACGTCTTCGGGACTGAGTTGGCGTGCGATCTGCAAGGCGTCGCCGGTTCCGCCGAGTAGGAGGATGCGGGTCATATTTCTCGCACGATGCCACCAGCGTGGCCGGAGT
This sequence comes from Paraburkholderia sp. GAS41, assembly GCF_050436545.1. Lineage (NCBI taxonomy): Bacteria > Pseudomonadati > Pseudomonadota > Betaproteobacteria > Burkholderiales > Burkholderiaceae > Paraburkholderia > Paraburkholderia sp. GAS41. The sequence continues at coordinate 232,002 of NZ_JBNDMK010000008.1, read as the reverse complement.
CGGGATCTGCCGCGGAATCGCCCACCGGTTCGTCATGCTGTTTGATGACTTCAAGCAGCGTGATAGGCAACGCCTGGCGCCATGTATCGAAGCCACCCAGCGGCTGCGCCTCGGCGAGCGCCATGCGCGTGAGGGTGCCACCATGTTGCGCGCGCCACGCGACGAGCACCGCCTCGCCCTGCAACGTCACCGCGTTCGCGATCAGCCGGCCGCCGGGCCGCAACTGCGCCCAACACGCCTCGAGGACGCCTGGCGTGGTCACACCGCCGCCGATAAAAATCACATCGGGCGAGGCCAGCCCCTGAAGCGCCTCGGGCGCCCTCCCCGCGACCAGTTGCAAACCCGGCACGCCGAGCGCGTCGCGATTGTGTTCAATGAAACGTTGACGTTCCGCATGGCCTTCGATGGCGATGGCGCGGCACGCAGGATGCGTGCGCATCCACTCGATACCGATCGAGCCGCTGCCCGCGCCGACATCCCACAGCAGTTCGCCAGGCGTCGGCGCCAGACGCGCGAGCGTGACGGCGCGGACATCGCGCTTGGTCAACTGACCGTCGTGACGAAACGCGTCGTCGGGCAAACCGGGCGTGAGCGGCAGGCGTGGTGCGCCATCCGCCGCGTGGCATTCCAGCGCAACGAGGTTGAGTGCCGCGACCGCCGCGCCGGACCATGCATCCGCGCGACCGTCGAGGCGCCGTTCCCGCTCGCCGCCCAGATGTTCCAGCACGATCATGCGGGTAGCGCCGAAGCCGCGCGAAGTGAGCAATGCCGCCAGTGCGGCCGGAGTGGCGCCGTCGGCACTCAGCACGAACAGCCGCGCGCCGGCGTGCAAATGGACGTTCAGCGTAGCAAGCGGCCGACCCACCAGAGAGACCGCAGTCACCTCCTGCAAAGGCCAGCCCAGCCGCGCCGCCGCCAGCGACAGCGACGACGGCGCCGGCAGCACGCGCAATTCAGCGGCCGGCAGTTGACGTGCAAGCGTTGCTCCCACGCCGAACAGCATCGGATCGCCGCTGGCGAGCACGCACACTGGGGTATTGCGCAGAGCCAGCACGGGCGCGATATCGAAAGGACTCGGCCATGCTGCGCGCCGCGCCGCGAGACGCGCGGGCAACATCGCCAGATGCCGCTCGCCGCCGAATACCACGGCCGCGTCGAGCAGCGCACGGCGGGCCGGCCGCCCCAACCCGGCAAAACCGTCATCGCCGATGCCTACCACGGTCAGCCATGCCGGCATGAATCCATCCTCATACTGAATCTCAATTGATCCGCTGCGGGCCGCCAATCAAGCTTGCCGCGTCGTTGTGCTGTTCGAAAAAAGGCATAATACCGTGTCGCCGGTGCCCTTCGGGGCCGAAGAGGGAACACAGATCACTGTGGCTGCCCCCGCAACTGTATGCAGCGAGTTCGCGCCTTGTTCTGAGCCACTGGTTCAACCGGCTACGCCGGCGCCCGGGAAGGCCAGCGCGAATCACGACCTGCCAGCCAGGAGACCTGCCGGCCAGACTGTTCGTGCAAGCCTTCGTCGGGCGGGGTGTACCGATGCCGCAGCATATCCTTCACCGGCATGCTCGGGCGGTCGCGCGACGCTAACCCGGTGCTCTCTTGACTCACGCGTCATCCTCGTCCATTGATCCTGTTGCCGCCCGTCCGTCGGCGTGTCCGGGCTTGCTGCGCATCGTCGCCGCGCTCGATGGCGGCATCTGCCGGATCAAAATGCCAGGCGGCGTGTTGCGCGCGAGCGAGGCGCGTGCGATTGCGGATGCGGCGGAGCAGCACGCGAGCGGCGTGATCGAGATCACCAACCGGGCGAATCTGCAGATCCGCGGGGTGCTGGCAGGACACGAGGCGGTGTTGAGCGAGCGGCTCGTCGACGCCGGGTTTGGGCCTGCGACTCTTGCTGCGATTGAGGCACTTCTCATGTCAGCGGCACGTGCCGCCAGCGCCGCCGACGACGTCCGCAACCTGATGCTCAGCCCCAGCGCCGGTCGTGATCCACAGGCGCTAATCGATACGCGCCCTCTCGCCGGACAGCTTCTCGCGCTATTGCAAAGCGAGCCGCGTTTTACCGCGCTCTCGCCGAAATTCGCGCTGCTGCTGGACGGCGGCGAGCAACTGGCGATGGTCGAGCATCCGCACGATGTCTGGCTTGCTGCGATGTCCACGGATGATGGTGTGCGATTCGCCTTCGGACTGGCGGGTTGTCCGCCCGTGGCGCAAGTGGAGTCCAGCGGCGCCGGCACGCGTCCAATGCCTGTCGAACCGGCACCGGCTCCGGCATGCACAAGCGAACCGATGCAGGCACTCACAAGCGAACCAGCACGCGCAAGCAAACCCGCCCCGGCACACCCAACCGCATCCACCCCCGCACTCGCCGCAGTACTGCCCTCGCAAGTGCCCGCGTTGGCAAACGCACTGCTGCAGACGTTCCTCGACCTCGCTGCGCCCGATCACACACGCATGCGCCATCTGCTTGAGGCTCACCCGCTGGAAGCGGTCATGCAGCGCACGCAAACCTACCTCGATTTCCCGCTAGTCATCGAGCCCGCGCTCGCGCAATGGCATCGCGCGTCCGCCGACGCCTCGCTGCGCTTCGGCGTCCATCCGCAACGCGCGCCGGGAACCTGGCAGGTGGGCGGCCAGGCGCCGCTCGGACGTCTCGACGCGGCGACCCTGCGCGCGCTCGCCAGCATCGCCGAAGAATCGGGCGACGCCACGTTGCACATGACGCCATGGCAAAGCGTGCTGCTGCCCGACATCGCCGCCGACGCCACCGCAGCCGTCCTCGCGCGCCTCGCCGCACTCGGTTTCGCCTGCGATCCGACCCAGCCTCTGGCCCGCCTGATCGCCTGCGCCGGCTCGACCGGTTGCGCAAAGAGCCTCGCCGACACCAAGACCGATGCGTTGCGTCTCGCCTCGCTTTTGCCAGCCGCCGTCGAGCAAGTGCATCTGAGCGGCTGCCCGCGCTCATGCGCGGCCGCGCATCGCGCGCAGTACACCCTGCTGGCGGCAGCCGAGTGCCATTACGACCTTTATCGACGCAGCGACGACCAGCCCGGCTTCGGCCAGTGCGTCGCGCGCCATCTGACGATTGAACAGGCGGCCGACGCCCTCGCACGGCTGGCCCGGAGCCCCATTGATGCTTGATTACATTCGCGACGGTCAGGAGATCTATCGCCAATCCTTCGCGACGATTCGCGCGGAGGCCGACCTGTCGAGCATCCCCGCCGACCTCGAAAAACTCGCCGTACGGGTGATCCACGCCTGCGGCATGGTCGACGTGGTCGACGACTTGCGTTTTTCCGCCGACGCCGGCGCCGTGGGCCGCGCGGCGCTCGCAGGCGGTGCGCCGATCCTCTGCGACGCGCGCATGGTCGCCGAGGGCGTCACGCGTACCCGTCTGCCGGCTGACAACCCGGTGATCTGCACGCTCGGCGATCCGACTGTGCCCGCCATGGCGCGCGAACTCGGCAATACGCGCTCGGCGGCAGCGCTCGAACTGTGGCGGCCGCATCTGGCAGGCAGCGTCGTGGTGATCGGCAATGCGCCGACCGCGCTGTTCTATCTGCTCGAGATGCTCGACGCCGGCGCGCCTCGTCCCGCACTGATTCTCGGTTTTCCGGTCGGCTTCGTCGGCGCGGCGGAATCGAAAGCGCTGCTCGCCGAACACAGCCGTGGCGTGCCCTATGTGATCGTCAAGGGACGACGCGGCGGCAGCGCGATGGCCGCCGCCGCCGTCAATGCCCTCGCTTCGGAGACCGAATAAATGACCGCACGAGGACGTCTGTTCGGACTGGGCGTGGGCCCCGGAGACCCGGAGCTGATTACGCTGAAAGCGCTACGCCTGCTGAAAGCGGCACCCGTGGTCGCCTATTTCGTCGCCAAGGGCAAAAAAGGCAACGCGTTCAGCATCATCGAGGCGCATCTGAGCGAGACGCAGCAGCACCTGCCGTTGATCTATCCGGTGACGACCGAAGCGCTGGAACCCCCGCTTTGCTACGAAGCGATCATTGCCGACTTCTACGACACCGCGGCGCAAGTCGTCGCTACGCACCTCGATGCAGGCCGCGACGTTGCGGTGATCTGTGAAGGCGATCCGTTTTTCTACGGCTCTTATATGTATCTGCACGACCGCCTTGCAGCTCGCTTCGAGGCGCAGGTCGTGCCCGGCGTGTGCTCGATGCTCGGCGGCGCGGCGGTGCTCGGCGCGCCGCTCGTGTATCGCAATCAGAGCCTGTCCGTGCTGTCTGGCGTGTTGCCGGAAGATGACTTGCGCCGGCGCCTCGCCGATGCCGACGCGGCAGTCGTGATGAAACTCGGCCGCAATTTCGACAAGGTGCGGCGCGTGCTCGGCGAACTCGGACTCGCGGAACGTGCCTTGTATATCGAGCGGGCGACGATGGCGAACCAGCGCATCGTGCCGCTTGCCGAAGTCGATCCGATGGCTTCGCCGTACTTTTCGCTGCTGGTCGTGCCGGGGGAAAAATGGCAAGGTTGACGCCACCGGCCATTGTGATCCTGGGCGTCGGGGCGCTCGCCACGGCCCGGCGTGTGCAGGCGTGTTATCCGGCGGCTCGGGTGCATGCCCTGCAGGGCCGCGCCGAAGCCGACGTGGGTTATGCAGACCTCGCCGCGCATCTGCGCGAACTCTATGCGCGCGGCACGCCGATCGTCGCGCTGTGTGCCGCGGGCATCGTGATTCGCTGTCTGGCGCCGTTGCTGTCCAACAAGGGCGTCGAACCGCCAGTGCTGGCCGTCGCCGAAGATGGCACCGCCGTCGTGCCGTTGCTCGGCGGCCTCGCCGGCGTGAACGTGATGGCGCGCGAGATCGCCGCTGCGCTCGAGGTCGCCCCGGCGATCACCACGAGCGGCGAATTGCGCTTCGGCACTTGCGTGCTCAATCCGCCGGAAGGCTACGCGTTGGCGAGTCTGACGCAGGGCAAACGTTTCGTGTCGGACCTGCTGGCGGGAGAAAGCACGCGCGTCGAAGGCGAGGCGCCATGGCTCGACGATGCGCAACTGCCGCGTGCCGGCGAAGCCAGGCTGACGATTCGCGTGACGCCGAAAGCCTGGGATGGCGGCGCGCACGAACTGGTGATTCATCCGCGCAGTGTGGTCGCGGCGCTCAGTGGTACTGGCGCGCATGGGGCAGATCAGGTTCTCGCTGCGCTGCGGGAGCACGATCTGGCGCCGCTTGCGCTCGCGGCGTTGCTCGTGCCGGTCGAGCAGATGGGCGATGACGCGCTGATCGAAGCCGCTGGTGCGTTGGGCGTGCCGCTGAGGTTTGCCGGCAATGCCGGGAATGCCGCGCCGCTTGCGGCGGACCAAGAACCCCGACCCGGAGTTGCGCCTTCTGCGCCGCACCTGTTGGCAGCCGCCATGCGCGTGCCCTATGCCATGCTGCAAAGCGCTTCCGACGCGAACGACATCGCGCTGGCGATGAGCCCCGCACCGATCGACCCGAACACGCTCGGCCAGGCCCGCGGCCGTCTCACCGTCATCGGTCTCGGCCCCGGCAGCGCCGACCTGATGGTGCCGGCGGCACGCACCGCGCTGACCGAGGCGACCGATATCCTCGGTTACGAGACCTACGTGAACATGGCCGGCCCGTTCCGCGCCGATCAGCAATTGCATGGCACGGACAACCGCGAAGAAATGCAGCGGGCGCGACACGCGTTTGAACTGGCGAGTGCCGGTCGTGCGGTGGTGATGGTGTCGTCCGGCGACCCGGGTGTGTTTGCGATGGCCGCCGCCGTGCTCGAGGCCCTCGACGCATCCGGTGATCCCCGCTGGCATTCGGTCGAACTGAATATCGTGCCGGGCGTGACCGCCGCCATGGCGACCGCCGCGCAAGCGGGCGCGCCGCTGGGACACGACTTCTGCATGCTCTCGCTCTCGGATAACCTCAAGCCCTGGTCGATCATCGAAACGCGTCTGCGCCACGCGGCGCAGGCCGATCTCGTGATGGCGTTCTATAACCCCATTTCACGCGCCCGGCCCCGGCAACTGGACAAGGCGCTCGACATCGTGCGCGCATATCGCACTGCAGCGACGAAGGTGGTGCTAGGGCGCGATATCGGCAGGCCCGGCGCATCGCTTCGGAGTACGACACTCGGTGAACTCGCCTCGGCCGATGTCGACATGCGCACCATGGTCATCATCGGTTCGTCCACGACGCGTGGGTTTGCGCGTGGCACGCAGGGCGAGTGGATCTACACGCCGCGGTGGTATCCGCACACCCCAGCCGATGCCTGAGCAGAAGTCCTAAAGTTTCCGGTAACCGTGACGTTAATAGTGGTTACCCGATACTCGCTTCGCTACAAAAACCATGAACGATACCGTGGAATTGCCCGCTGGGGCAGCGCCAGCCGCGCTGGGACCCGATACCGTACCGGTCGGCACGCCGCTCGCCTGGCCTATCGTCGACAGCGACGGCACGCTGCTGTTCGACGCCGGCGCGATTCTGGTCGGCGCCGAGGAACGCAAGTTCCTGTTCGACAACTTCCGCCCGCAACGCGGCGACGTGCTCGATGCCGCCGCTGCGGCGGGTGCGGCCGGCACGGATGGAGCCAGCAAGCTCGACACGTCGGACCCGCTGTCCGTCAAGGACATGCATCTGTCGATCGGTGCGTTAATCGGTGTGCGCCAGCATATCGGCAGCGCCGCGCCCATGCATCCTTGCCGCATCATCGGCTTCGCGCCGAATGAGGCGCTGTTCACCACGCCGCCGCTGTTCGAAGGAAAACGCTTGCCGCTTGGCGTGGGCGAAAACGTGGAGATCGTGGCGATCGCCAGCCAGGCGGTGTTCCGCTTCGTGTGCACGGTCGAAGTGGTGTGTCAGTTGCCGTTTGACTACGTTGTCCTGTCGAAACCGGGCGTGATCCGCCGTCTGCGGGAGCGCAAGTCGATCCGGGTGCGCGCGCGGCTTCCCGTGCGTTACGGCATCGGCGAGACCGGCGAATCCTATGAAGGAATCGGCCTCGCGAAGGGCATCAGCGCGCTCGGCATGTCGCTCAGCGCGTCATGGCCGCTCGGTCAGGTCGGCGATCGTCTGCGTGTCGCGTACCAGCTCAAGTCCAAGGACCTCGACACCTTCGTCGAAACGACGGCCGTGATCCGCAACTTGCAGAAAGGCGCGGACGGCGAACCTGCGATGCACGGCCTCGAACTGGACCGGCTCGACGCGGGGCAGCAGATGGCGATGAAAGTGTTCGTCTTCGACCGGCAGGACGACGTGCTTTACTGGACCAACGGGAATAAATAGCATCCGGTTGGCTGCCGTGAGGCGGGCCCGGCTGCCCTGCGACTGTCCCGCCCCTCCCGCATCGATCGACGGTATTGCCATTCAAGTCAGTGCGAACCGCCATGGTTGACTGAATAGAACAAGTGAATTGCCCCGGGCGATGATGTTTTCGCCTGGAAACTCGCCCAGAATCGAAGCCATCCCCACGACCGCAAACAGCCCTCGACGGGCCCAGGTCGCCTCGACCCGAGGCCGGCGGCTCGCGAGGTTCAACGGAGCACGACATGGGCAAGTTCAGCGACTATGAGTACAGGAATCTACCCGGCTTCGACATGAAGGCCTTCCCGGGCGCGAGCCAGGTCATCCCGATGAAGACACTCGTGATCCACTGTCTGGATCCTCGGGCGGTCGAAATTCCACAAGCCGTTGCCGATCATTTTGGCGACGAGGTCTACCCGGGCGAAATCATCACCGACGAAAACGGCATCCGGGTCGGATCCACGCGCACCCTGTTCGCCACCACCAACGCGGGGGGACGCGCCGCCTTCGCGCTCGCGTCCGTAGCGGCGATGGATTATCTGTTCGATGTGCAGAAGGTCGTGGTCGTGCACCACTCGTTCTGCGGTACGACCACGTTGACGCCGGAGCTGATCGTCGAGGAGTTTCACGACCATCACCACGCCGACATTTCGACCTTGTTCGATCACGACAGCCTCGCCATCATGGACTTCGAGGAATCGCTCAACTACGACGTCAAATTGCTTCGTGCGAGTCCGGCCGTGCCGAAGCACGTCAAGCTGTACGGCTTCTTTTACGAAATCAGTTCCGGCAAGCTGACCGAAGTGGTGCGGGACATTCCTGCCTAGAGCGCGGTGTCGCGAGCGAGTGCGGCGCCGCAACGGTTAGCTGGGCGGCGCGTCTTCACACGCGACGGAGCGCGCCGCTATCCGACCAGTTCCTCCGGCTTGAGGTACATCGCGCCCCAGGCCTGCGCGAGTTGCTCGCAGCGCCCTAGCCGGATAGCACCGCGTTCGAAATCCACGAACACCACCTGATCAACCTCGCCGGGCCGCACCGGCACCTCGCCGCTGCGGCCATCGGTGAGCACCCAGAGCCAGCGTTGCTGCAGCGGACTGCAGCGCGCCGCGCGCTCGAGCAGTTGCGCGGCGTGGCGCACGCCCGCGGCCAGCGGCGTTCCGCCACCGCCACCCAGCGGCTGCAACCAGCGTTCGTTCCACCAGCGCGGCACAGCGGGCCCAAAGCGAAGCTCCACCCCTGAACCGCCAAAGCACACCAGCGCCGCTTGCGCGCGGGTCTTGCTCGCCTCGTCGAACAGCGCGACCAGCAGTCCTTTGGCGAGCGCGAGCTGCTGCGCTGCCAGCATCGAACCGGAGCAGTCGAGCAAAAAGCAGTGCAACACGCCGCCGCGCGGCGCGGCCGGCATGAAACGTAGATGCGTGCTGTGCAACGGCTTCTCGCGCTTGGCGGCGAGCGTGCGTGACCATACGATGCGTTGACCCTGCCCGTTGCCGCGCGCGGCTGTCCCTGTTGCGCCTTTGCGCCATCGGAAACCGCTGTGCAAGTCAGCGGCGACACCTTGCCGATGGCTCAGCGTTTTTTTGCGGTGAGCGGGATCACGCCTTTGACCTGAGTCGTCCCAACCGGCTCGGGCGGCAGATAGCCCCACTGGCGGTCGCCGGTCGCAGCAGCACTCGAGGCGGGTGGCGCAGCGCTGGCATCGTGCGGGTGGTCGGGACGCGGCGCGGCTGGACTGTCTGCCTGCTGCGCGGGTTCGCGACTATGGCGACGATGCTGCAAAACTCCTTCGGCCACCTGATCGACGTGGCCGGTGGTTACCGCAGCCGCCTGTTCGAGTGCGGCCAGCGCTCGCGCGGCGCGCAGCATGACGAGATCGGCGCGCAGGCCATCGACGGCCGCGGCGATGCACAGCGCGCTGACGTGCACGTGCACCGCGTCATCGAAGCCTAGCGCTGGCAACGCTGCGCGAGCGGCGCGAATCCGCTGCACATGTGCCGCCTGCTGTTCCGCGTAGGCCGCACAGAATGCCTGTGGATCGAGATCGAAGCCGAGCCGTGCCTTGACGATCTGTTGACGCACCGTTGGATCGAAGCAGTTTTCCAGTTCGACCATCAGCCCGAAACGATCGATCAGTTGCGGCCGCAACTCGCCCTCTTCCGGATTCATCGTCCCGATCAGCACGAAACTCGCCGCGTGGCTGTGCGAAATGCCGTCACGTTCGACCGTATTCACGCCGCTGGCTGCCGCGTCGAGCAACGCATCGACCAAGGCGTCGGGCAACAGGTTGATTTCGTCGACATACAGCATGCCGCGATGCGCCTTCGCCAGCAAACCCGGCGAAAAGCGCACGGCACCGTCGCGCAGCGCGCTTTCGATATCGAGCGTGCCGATCAGACGATCCTCGCTCGCGCCGAGCGGCAACGTCACCAGTTGGCCCTCGGGCAACAGCTCCGCGAGCGCGCGTGCCGCCGTCGATTTGGCAGTGCCGCGCGGCCCCGTGACCAGCACGCCGCCCAGGCCCGGATCGATCGCGGCAAGCAGCAAAGCCTGCTGCAAACGCGCTTGCCCGACCAGCGCGCTAAACGGAAAGGCGGGCCGCGCCGCCGACGTGTCGCGAACCTTGCTCGCTGCGTTCATGATCGTGTTCCTTCGATGAACTGCTCGCTCGCGAGCAGATGCTGTTCGACTTGCGCGCGATAGTCGCCTGGTGCTTGCCACAGTCCCCGTTGCATCGCTTCGAGCAGACGCTCGCAGATCGAATGCAGCGCGTGCGGATTGTGTTGCTGCAGGAAGTCGCGTGTGCCGGGGTCATTCAGATACGCGTCGGTCACCAGCGCGTATTGATGGTCGGCAATCACGCGCGCCGTTGCGTCGTAGCCGTAGAGATAGTCGACCGTCGCGGCGATTTCCGCGGCGCCTTTGTAGCCATGACGCTTCACGCCATCGAGCCACTTCGGATTGACCACGCGCGAGCGGATCACGCGGGCGATTTCTTCGTGCAGCGTACGGACGCGCGGCGTGTCCGGATTGCTATGGTCCGCGTGATACACGTGCGGCTGGGTGCCCGCCAGATGCCGCACGGCCGCCACCATGCCGCCCTGAAACTGGTAGTAGTCGTTCGAATCGAGCAGATCGTGCTCGCGGTTGTCCTGATTCTGCAGTACCACGTCCATGGCGGCAAGCCGCGTGCCGAACGCCTGGCGGGCTTCCTCGCCCGCGCTTTTCTGGGTGTAGACGTAACCGCCCCAAGCCTGGTAGGCGTTCGCCAGATCGGCATCGGTTTGCCACTGCCGGGTGTCGATGATCTCTTGCAGACCGGCGCCGTAAGCGCCCGGCCGCGCGCTGAAAACGCGCCAGCCGGCGCGTCTGCGCGCTTCCGCTGCGTCCATGCCGCGCGCCATCAGCGTATCGCGTTCGCGCATCACGCGCGCGCGGACCGGGTTGACGTCCTCGGGTTCGTCGAGTTCGGCGACCGCCTGCACGGCTGCGTCGAACAGGTGCATCACATTGGCGAAGGCGTCGCGGAAGAAGCCCGATACGCGCAACGTGACGTCGATGCGCGGCCGGTCGAACACTTCGATTGGCATGATCTCGAAGTCCGTGACCCGATGGCTGCCGGGCGCCCAGCGGGGCCGCACGCCGAGCAGTGCCATGGCCTGGGCAATATCGTCGCCACCGGTGCGCATGGTCGCGGTGCCCCACACGGACAGACCGATCGCCCGTGGATAATCTCCATGCTCCTGCACATGCCGTTCAAGCAGATGCTGCGCCGATTTCAGGCCCAGCGCCCAGGCCGCCTGAGTGGGAATGGCGCGCGTATCGACCGAGTAGAAGTTGCGGCCGGTGGGCAGGACATCGGGCCGGCCACGCGAGGGTGAACCGCTCGGCCCCGCCGGCACAAAACGGCCTTCCAGCCCGCGTTTGAGTTGGCGCATCTCTTCCGGACCGCAGGCGTCGAGGCGCGGCAAGATGTCGTTGCGCAGGCGTTCGAGGACAAGTTCGGTTTGCGGCAATGCGCCTGCGGGCGGCAATCTCACGCCTGCAGTACGCTCACCGCCGCATATCGCCGCCAGCATTTCGCCGCCAAGCCATTCAAGCCGCTCGCGGGTGTCGCCGTTGTGTCGCCACGCTACGTCGCCTAGCTGCTGCAAGACTGCCGGGCGCGGACCGTCCCACACCGCCGCCCAATCCGCGGAAAGTGGATCGAACAGATGATCCATCTGAAGATCGCGTGCCAGCGCATCCATCAGACCCGCGTTGCCGCCCCGTCCATCGCCAACTGGAAAGCGGCCCAGCGCCAGCAAGGTATCGCGCCGCTGCACACCCTCGGGCGAACGGCCGAAGGTATGCAGGCCATCGCGAATCTGCGCTTCTTTCAGCTCGCACAGCCAGGCATCCACGCGGGTGAGCAGCGCGTCTTCGGCATCCTGTCCGGCCGGCTCCTTCAGGCTCAGTTCGTCATGCAGACGATGTTCGACGATGGTCGAAAGGATCGTACGTCTGAGCAGTTTCGAACGGCGCGGGTCGACCATCAATGCTTCGTAGTACTCGTCGACCTGACGCTCGAGATCCTGCAGTGGACCATAGCTTTCGGCCCGCGTGAGCGGCGGCATCAGGTGATCGATAATCACCGCCTGGGCGCGGCGCTTCGCCTGACTGCCCTCGCCGGGATCGTTGACGATAAACGGATACAGATGCGGCAGCGGCCCTAGAATCAGATCGGGCCAGCAGGCATGGCTCAGCGCCACACTTTTGCCCGGCAGCCATTCGAGGTTGCCATGCTTGCCGACGTGCACCACCGCGTCGATTCCCAAGGCGTGACGCAGCCAGAAGTAGAACGCCAGATAGGCATGCGGCGGCACGAGATCGGCGTCGTGATAGCTCGCGTAATCGCCCTGCTCGCGCGAGCGCGACGGCTGAATGCCGACGAACACCTGGCCGCAGCGCCAGCCGGAAATCATGAAGCGGCCGCGCCTTACTGTCGGGTCCTGCTCCGGCGGCCCCCAACGCGCGTTCAACGCCTCTCTGGCTACGGCCGGCAGGCGTGCGAAATGGGCGAGGTAGTCGTGGAGCGCGAGGCTCTGCAAGGCGGGACGCAGATCGCGCACGACGGGATCATTGGTGACGCCTTCGGTCAGCTTGCGCAGCAAGGCGTCGCCGTCCGGCGGCAGTTCGCCGACCCGATAACCCTGCTCGGCCAGCATTGCGAGGATGCCCACCACTGAGGCCGGCGTATCGAGCCCCACGCCATTGCCGATGCGCCCTTCGCTCATTGGATAGTTCGCGAGGATCAGCGCGAGCGTCTTGTCAGCGTTATCGAGCGTGCGCAGGCGGCACCAGCGGCGGCTCAGCTCCGCGAGAAACTCGATCCGCTCATGATCGGGCTGATACCGCACCACGTCCACTTCGGTGTGGGGACAGCGGTACGCGAGCCCCTTGAAGCTGATCGCCCGCGTGATGATGCGGCCATCCACCTCGGGCAGCGCAATATGCATCACGATATCGCGCGAATTCAGTCCATGGTGGTCCTTGACCCAATCCTCACGATTGCCGCCGCTCAGGATCACCTGCATCACGGGCGCGTCGCCAGCAAGGGCGAGCGGCTCGGGGTCGTCAATCGCCGTGGCTGCGAACGCCGTTGTGTTCAGCACCAGTGCGACATCATGTTGCGCGCACAACTGCTGCAAGACCTCGCGGCTCATGGCGTCCTTGAGCGAGGTCAGCGCAATCGGCAACGGGTTCAGGCCTTGTGCATCGAGCGCCTCGATCAGCGCATCGAATACCGCCGTATTGGCGGCCTGCAGATGCGCCTTATAGAACAGGATTGCGACGACCGGCGCGGCGGGTCGCCAGCGTGCCTGCCAGTCGGCGATCGTCGGGAGGTCGCGCGCAGGATGATAGAGCGTGGCCGCCGGCAACACGCGCGGCGGCGCCGGCTCGTGCCCCCAACCCAGCGAACGCCACGCGAGACAACGCAGAAACGCCTCGGCATTCTGCGCGCCGCCTTCGCGCAGATAGCGCCATAGCTGATGACAGAACGCCGCATCCGCGGTGCTGCGCGCGAGCAGGTTGGGATCTTCCTGCAGATCGCCGGAGAACATCGCCAGCACCTGCTGCTTGCGCGCGGCGAGCGCCACGACCTGTTCGATACCGTACGGCCAATACGCTTCGCCGCCCAGGTGATCCACCACCACGACCCGCGCATGCTGCAACACGTCTTCGACATAGAAATCGACCGATGCAGGTTGCCGCAGATAAGTGACGTTCGCGAGCCGCACGCTCGGAAAACCCTCGCCTAAACGCGGCACGGCGCTGGCGAGCAGCGACAGCGTGGTATCGGCAGAGCTGAGCACCACGATCTCGGCGGGCCGCTGATCGATGCGGATGACGCCCTGCGTGTCGTCGACGAAGCCACCCGGCGTAGTGCGCAGCAGATGCATGATCCGTTACGCCTGTTGCGCGATGCTCGTCAGGGCGGCGTCGAACGCGCGCTGCAGCACCGGCCGGTCGAGATCCGCGCCGATCAGCACGAAGCGGCTCCGCTGCGTTTCGCCGGTTTGCCAGCGGCGGTCGAAATAGCTGTCGAAGCGGCGCCCCACGCCCTGAATCACCAGCCGCATCGGCGCGCCGGGCAGTGCGGCAAAGCCTTTCACGCGATAGATCGTGTGGCTTTCGACAAGACTTTGCAACGCGGCAATCACAGCCTCGCGCGACGGCGCCTGCGCCTCCACCACGACTGAATCGAACTCGTCGTGTTGATGATCGGCGTCTTCTGCCGAGCCATGATGATCGTGCCGCAGATGGATCGTCGCCTCGGACGCCGCTTCGAGTCCGAGCAGCGTGTGCAGGTCCAGTTCGCCACGATGCGCGCGCACCACCTTGACCTGCGACGGAATCTCTTCGCGGATCAACGCTTCGACTGCGCCTTGCTGCGCTTCGTCGAGCAGATCCGTCTTGTTGAGGATCACCAGATCTGCTGCGGACAACTGATCTTCGAACAGTTCATGCAGCGGCGACTCGTGATCGAGATTCGGATCGGCCTTGCGTTGCGCGTCCACGGCGATCGGGTTGTCGGCGAACTGGCCGCTGGCTGCCGCCGGACCGTCGACCACCGTCACCACCGCATCCACCGTGAAGCTGTTCTTGATGGCCGGCCAGTTGAACGCCTGCACCAGCGGCTTGGGCAACGCGAGGCCCGAGGTTTCGATCAGCACGTGATCGATCTGCTCGCGGCGTTCCACCAGCTTTTCCATTACGGGAAAAAACGCTTCCTGCACGGTGCAGCAGAGGCAGCCGTTGGCCAGCTCATACAGTTGACCTTCGGTCTCGTTGCCCTGTTCGTCGCAACCGATGCCGCAACCCTTGAGGATCTCGCCGTCGATACCCAGTTCGCCGAACTCGTTGACGATCACCGCAATGCGCTTGCCGCCTGCGTGTTGAAGAATATGGCGCAGCAAGGTGGTTTTGCCGCTGCCGAGGAAGCCTGTCACCACGGTGACGGGGATTTTGCGCATGGGGTTTTGCATGGTGATTCCGTCGAAAGAACTGGCCGGTTCATGGGCACGGGAATTGAACAGACGAAACACGGGGACGGATAACGGCGCCGCCACAGCAGCGCGCACAGGTAATGAATCATGGACGACACGCCGCATCCCCGCGGCGTCGCCCTGCTTCTCTGGCCGGTATCCGGGCTGGCGAAAGCGCCGCTTCCCCTTCCCGGGCGAGTGATTTCTCGCCCAGTGGTTGCATGCCTGCGCGATCTTGCGCGCAGACACTGAAGCCGGCTCTGCACCGCTTGCGCGATGCCTTCGCTTACCGTTGCGGGGGCAGCACAGGTTGGTCCGGTCTCGTGAAAGTGGACGCCCTGTTTCCCGTTTAACTGCATGCGCAGGAACGCGCATACGAGCACCAAAGTGCGTGGGAGTGTAGGCTCGCAAGCCCCGTGCGTCAAGGAAACCAGGCCTACGACCCAGGGCATGCCTTGTGCTATCGTATGCGCGCGTTGGGTGCCGCCGCGTGCTCGCGCAGGCGCAGTTGAACGGGAAACAGGATGCGGAATATGTGGCAGCGGATGAATTCGGCCACCGGAAAAACACTCAGTGTCGGTGTCGGTTGTACGCAGCACAGCTCTGCGGACCAGATCTTCGCCGCCGTCACGAAGACCCTGGGTACGGCGCCGTTCGAAGCCATTCGCTGCATTGCGACCATCGAATCCAAAGCCCGGCAGCCCGGCCTGCTCGAATTTTGCGCGCGTCATGCGCTAGCTTTGCAGACCTTCAGCCGCGCCGAAATCGCCACCGTAACCGCTCCGCCCACGCCATCCGCTGCGGCCCGCAAGCATCTCGGCATCGAGGGCGTCTGCGAACCCTGCGCCCTGCTCGCCGCGCCCGGCGGCCGGCTCATCGCCAACAAGACGGTGCTCGACGGCGTCACCGTGGCGATTGCATCGAATGCATCCGGTCCGCTGTCGCCGACCACAGAATTTAACCATCAACAGGACCTTCCATGAAAACCGATCCCGAATCGCATCTGCGCATGACCCAGCGGCGTCGCGAAGGGCATGAGAAAAAGCAGGCCGAAGCGACCATCGAAAAAGGCCTGCTGATCGTCAACACCGGCACCGGCAAGGGCAAAACCACGGCCGCGTTCGGCATGGCGGTGCGCGTACTGGGGCATGGCATGCGCCTTGGCGTCGTGCAGTTCATCAAGGGCGCACTGCACACGTCGGAGCGCGATTTTCTGGGCAAAATCGCCCAATGCGATTTCGTTACCATGGGCGACGGGTACACGTGGAATACGCAAAACCGCGACGCCGACATCGCGACTGCCCGCAAAGGCTGGGACGAAGCACGGCGGATGATCGAAAGCGGCGAGTACCAGATGGTGATTCTCGACGAACTGAATACCGTGCTGAAGTACGAATACCTGCCACTCGACGAAGTGCTCGCAGTGGTGAACGCGCGTCCCGAGATGCTGCATGTGGTGATTACGGGGCGTCATGCGCCCGACGCGCTGATCGAAGCGGCCGATCTGGTCACGGAAATGCGCATCGTCAAGCACCCGTATCGTGAGCAGCATGTCAAGGCGCAGCGCGGCGTGGAATTCTGAACCATGCCGTCCTGTCCCGCCCTGTTCATCAGCGCACCGGCTTCCGGTCAGGGCAAAACCACGATTACCGCCGGCCTTGCGCGCTATCACCGGCGGCAAGGGCGGCGCGTGCGCGTCTTCAAGACCGGCCCGGATTTTCTGGACCCGATGATCCTCGCACGCGCAAGCGGCGCACCGGTGCTCTCGCTCGACCTGTGGATGGTCGGCGCAGCCGCGTGCCGCGAACTGCTTGCACAGGCGGCAGCCGAGGCGGATCTGATCCTGATTGAAGGCGTGATGGGCCTCTACGACGGCACGCCGAGCAGCGCCGACCTCGCCACCGCGTTCGGCGTACCGGTCGTCACAGTGATATCCGCCAAGGCGATGGCGCAAACCTTCGGAGCCGTCGCCTTCGGCCTCGCGCGATTCCGGCCGGAGGTGCCGTTTCACGGCGTGTTCGCCAACCGTGTCGGCTCGGCGCGCCACGCGCAGATGCTGCAGGAGGCGTTGCCGGCCGGGCTGCGCTGGACCGGCCATATTGCCAGCGCGGACGCCATCGAACTGCCCGAGCGCCATCTCGGCCTGCACCAGGCGGGCGATATCGACGATCTCGATGCGCGGCTCGATCGTGCCGCGGAGGCGCTCGCGCAAACGCCGCTGGCAGCATTGCCGCCGCCGGTGGAATTTGCCGCGCAGGCCCGTCATGAACCACCGCGCCTGCTGGACGGCAAACACATCGCGATTGCCCGTGATGCAGCGTTCTCGTTCATCTATCCGGCCAACGTCACGTTACTCGAAACGTTGGGTGCAAAGGTCAGCGACTTCTCACCGCTTGCGGACGAGCCTGTGCCGGACGCGGTGGACGCCGTCTATCTGCCAGGCGGTTATCCCGAACTGCATGCGCAGACACTCGCGCGCAACACGGTGACTGCAGATGCAATCCGGGCGCACGTGGCCGCTGGAAAACCCATCGTCGCCGAATGTGGCGGTATGCTGTATCTGCTCGAGCAACTCACCGACACGCACGGCGTCACCACACCGATGCTCGGTCTGCTGCCGGGCCACGCGACGATGCAGACCCGCCTCGCGGCGCTCGGCATGCAACAGCTCGACGGCATCCACGGGGGCATGACCGGTCATACGTACCACTACTCAAAGTTGACGACGCCGCTCACGCCGGTGCTGACGGCCAGCCGTCCGCAAGCCGACGCGCCCGGCGAGGCCGTATTTCGTGCCGGCCCGATCGTCGCCACCTATATGCACGCCTACTGGCCTTCCAACCCGGCCTTCGCGGCCGCCCTGTTCCATGGCGAAGTGTTTTAACGATTCCGACCGCGAGGCCGTCTACCGCGCCATCTACGAGCGGCGCGACATGCGGCATTTCGTGCGCGACCCTGTCGACCCCGTCGTGCTGCAACGTCTGCTCGATGCTGCGCACCATGCGCCGAGCGTCGGCTTCATGCAACCGTGGCGCATTGCGCGCATCACCGATCCGGCGCTGCGTGCGGCCTTGCACGAGACGGTGGACCGCGAACGGCTCGCGACCGCCGACGCGCTCGGCAAACGGCGCGACGAGTTCATGAAACTCAAGGTCGAAGGCATGCTGGAGTGCGGCGAACTCCTCGTGATGGCTCTGATGGACGGCCGCGAGAAGCACATCTTCGGGCGCCGCACGTTGCCGGAGATGGATCTCGCCTCGGTGGCCTGTGCGATCCAGAACATGTGGCTGGCCGCGCGCGCCGAAGGTCTCGGCATGGGCTGGGTGTCCCTGTTCGACGTGGATGCTGTGCGCAATCTGCTGCATATGCCGGAAGGCGCGCGTCCGGTGGCGATCCTGTGCCTGGGTCATGTCGACCAGTTCTATGCGGAGCCAATGCTCGAAACCGAGCGCTGGGCGAGCCGCGTGCCACTTGGCGATTGTGTGTTCGAAAACCGCTGGCCTGAGAACGACACGCCGGAATGATCCGCTGCGCGGGGCCGTGGATGCACGCCGCGCGAACAATCAGGGCTGAACCGGCTTCATCGACACCACTTTCGGGCTGCCGTCCGCCGCATCGGCGCGCAGTTTCACGCGCCAGTCAGCGTGATCCGCGAAGGGAAACTGCGCCAGCGCGCTCTTCACCAGATATGGAATCGCGTGCAGCGGATCCGCGTCGTGATCCTCGCTCACGGCACTCACCGTGTAGACCTCGCTGCCGCTAGTCTGCTCGAAGAAACGCAACGTCAACGAATGCTGATACGCGTGGCGGCCAAACAGCGAGAAGGCGCCTTCACCACCGCCGCTGCAGCCTTGCTGCGCGCAATCCGCCGATTTAACCTTGATCGCTGCAAGCCGCGTGTCGTAAGCAATCGACAACAGATAATGCGCACGCTCCCGGGCCACATCGGCAAAATCGTATTTAACGAGTTCGGCGCGGATCAATGTTTCGTATTCCATATGATCCGGCAGACCGTCCTGCAACGGTGAACGGACCAGCGCATAGCTGTGTTCCCCTTGCATCCGGGTATCGGCTGGCGCCGCCCGGACGTCGGTGCTGACGCCCGCACACCCGGTCAAGCTTAAGGTCAGGCTCGCTGCCGTCAGCGCAGCGCATATCAGCATGGCTTTCATCGTGTTCTCACTTCCAGAAAATGCAGGATGCCCATCACGCGGGCCCAGGCTGTGTGTCGTCGAGCGCCGGCAGCCATACGGTGAAGGCCGTCCCCTGGCCCGATGCGCTGACCACCTGCACATCACCTCCGTGCCGCGTCACAACCGTTTTGACGAAGGCCATGCCAAGGCCCGCGCCGCCGGTATCGGGCTGCTCGGTCTCGTGAAAGCGCCGGAACCGCTGAAACAGCCGGCTCTGCTGTTCCAGCGGAATCCCATAGCCCTGGTCGCGAATCGTACATTGCACGCGCGCCGGCAGGCCGCTCGCCGGTCCAATCGTGCAGCTGATCCGCGACGCGGGCGGGCTGTACTTGACCGCGTTGTTCATGATGTTGACGAGTGCCCGCGTCATCAGCGAACGGTCCGCGCAGATCCAGTAGCCGTCGTCGGTTTCGGCCTCGGTCGCCAGCCCGATCTGCTTGGCGTGCGCCTGCGGCCAGACTTCGTCGCTGGCGTCGATCATCAGTTCGCTCAGGCTGACGGGTTCGAGCACATAGGCTTGCGACTCGGCGCGCGCCAGTTGCACGAAATCGTCGGCGAGGGTGAGCGCGCGTCGCGCGTACCGGGCGATGCGTTCGAGCAACTCATGCACGTGGTCCGACTCGATCCGAGCCCGCTCGATCTCCACCAGCGCCAGAATCGACGCCTGCGGCGAACGCATATCATGCGACAGCAGCCGCAACGCGTCCTCGCGCAGCCGCTCGGCCGCGTGCAACGCCGACACGTCGACAAGACCCGCAATCCAGCCCGTCACTTCGCCTTCTTCGTTGGTACACATGGCATAGCGCAGCAGATGATCGCGCTCGGCCAGGTCGCGCACTTCGATGCCTTGCGCCATCAGTCCCGCGAATTCGCGCCGCGCCGGATCGAGAATCGCCGGCCAGTGCGTGCGCGCCCGCGTGTCGTGGTCCGCGTCGCCCTCGCTGCCGGCATCGATCGTCTTCACGAACGCCAGGTCGCCGAGGACCTCGCGCATCAGCCGGCCTTGCGGCATGACCGAACCCAGCCGCTCGAAGTGTGCAATGGCCGCGTGGTTGGCAATCAGTACGATGCCGCGCACGTCGCTCACCAGAATCGGCTCGGGCACGCTGTCGAGACTGTCCCAGACGAAGCGTTTCATGTCCTGCACCCGCTGCGCGGCCTGCGCCATCAGCGCCATCTGCTGCTCCAGCACGTCGCCGCCGAATTCGCCGTGGCGCTGCGGCGTTTCGGGCAGCAGATGCGGTTCATCCGCGAGCCGCTGCAGTTCCTGACGCAGATACGCCATGGTCATTTCGAGGCGCCGCCAGTTCCACACCGGATACACCACGATCAGTCCCATCACGGCGGGCGCGGGTGACATCCACAGCCGCGCGCCGTACAACAACGCGGCACTGCCACCCGTGACGAGAACGCATAGCCCGACGGTCAGCAGCAACGAACGCCGCGGCGACAGGACGAGGAACCCCGCCAGCAGGACGGCGAGCGGCACCAGCGAGACAAGAAACAGCGGCACCGCCGCGACCGGATCGATGCCGCGGCCCGTCAGCAGCGTATCGAGCACGCTCGCATGAATGTAGACGCCGGGCAGCGGCCCAAGCTCGCCAGACACCGGCGTAGCGAAGCGGTCATACAGGCCCGACGCGGTCACGCCGATCAGCACGACATGGCCGCGCAACTGCTCGGGCGGCACCTCGCCCGCCACGACGCTGGCGAACGACACATGCGGATAGCTCGCGGCATTCAGGCCGAACGGGATCAGAAAACGTGCCTCGTCGACCTTTTCCTGGGTGCGGTCGCGCACGCCGGCAAGGCCCGCGACTGGCGGCGAAAGCTTGAGTGCGCCACTTCTGAGCGCGCGCCAGGCCGGCACCATCAATTGCGGCCAGCGTGAATGCGCGTCGCCCTCGAACAGCGCCACGCTGCGGACAATGCCGTCGCCGTCGACTTCCAGATTGATATGGCCGAGGCCGGCCGCTGCGGCGGCGAGAGGCGCCACCGGCTTGACGACCACGCGCTGGCCGTCGCTGTCTTCTGGGCTAAGCAGCATCGGAAGATAGGTCGGACTCAGCGCGATCGCGTGTGCGAGTTGCGCGTCGTCCGCGGCGGGCTCAGTGAACAGCACGTCGTAGATCACCGCGGCCGGCTGCGCCTTGGCGAGTTGTTCCAGCAGGTTCGCATGCACGCTGCGCGGCCACGGCCAATGACCAAGCCGCTCGATGCTGGCGTTGTCGATTTCGACCACTACGATATCCGCGAGCACCGGCTGCGTATGCAAGGCGAGGAACCGGTCGTAGACCAGATGATCGACGCCCGCGGTCCAGCGGCCGAGCGCGCTCAGAAGGATGACCGCAATGCCGAGGCAGCCGAGCGCGCCCCATTCGAACAGGAAGCGTCGGCCGGCCGGCCGCCCAAGTCGTGCACGCGGATCAAGGCTCATGCGTGGAGGGTTTGCGTCCTAACGGGCCAGTGTGAACGACCGGATCGAGCTGCCCTTCTCGTAGAACCGGCCGTTTTCGAACTGCTCGGCGATCACGGTCCAATAATAAACGCCGCGCGGCAGATCCGTCACCACGATCTCGCCAGCCGGCAGATCGGGCCGGTCGAGAATCGGATTGCGCAGATCCGGCGTGGCCGCGAGAACGAAGCGAAAGCGCGTCGCCACGCCGGTGCGGCTCGCGAACCAGCGGAAGGTGTAGTCGCGGCTGCCGGGACGCCGCGTCGCCGAGGCACTCAGCCCCAACTGACGCCGCTCGAAACCATAGGTCTGGGGCAGGCCTTCGAGGCCGTTGTGATCGATTGCCGAGATGCGTACGAAGTAGGTGCCGTCGGGCAGCTCGCCGAAGTCGGCATGCGGCGCGCTCACCGGCAGATCGCGGATCAGGTCGAGCAGGTCGGCATCGCGTGCGATCTGCGCGCGATAGCCCGCCGCGTGGCTGTCGGGCACGAGATCGAACGCGACGCCCGGGCCATCCTGAATCTTGCCGGGATCGCTCAAGGATGGCGCGGCCAGCAATTCGATGGGCGCGCCGATTGTCCCGCTCGCGCCCGAGACGTTGCCGAAGCGCGCCGCCACGAGTTGCGCCGAGGCCTGCAGCGGCACGCCCGGTGCGGGCGCAGCTGTGCTGCCCGGATCCACGCCCACCGCGCCGTCGAGGACTTCAACGGCCGTTTGCTGCTGGCCCGCGTCGTAAGTCACCCGAAAGCGGGTACCTCGCACACCCGCTACCACGGACGGCGAGCGGATCTGGAAGCGGTCGTCTTTCTGGGTGGCGTGGGTGACTTCGCTATCGACCTCGCCGTGCGGCAGTTCGATGACCCGGTCGGAGGCACCCGTCAAGACAGTCTGACGAAGTTTGCCGATCTCGATCATGCTGTCCTGCGAGACCGAAACGTGCGAACCGTCCACCAGTTCCAGCGTCGCGAAACCCCCATGGCCGGTGCGCACGCGATCGCCTTCGCCAAGCTGCATGTCCCGTGCAAGCGGCGTGTAAGGGCCTGTACCGAACGCCCGCTCGACCGGTCCGCTGGTCGCCAGCACCCGCGCCGATTCGCGATCCTGACGCAGCAGCGCGACCGGTAGCCGGATCGGGATGCCGGCTTGCAGACGACGCGGCGCGGGCACGTGGTTCAGACGGCTGAGCACCGTCCAGTCATGCTGATCGCGCAGAAAACGCCCGGCGATTTCATATAGGGTATCGCCCGCTGCAGTTGTGTAAGTCACGGTGGCAAGCGGCGCGCTGTTGCGCTTGTACGTGTGCGTGTCGTCATGGGCAGCGGCTAGCCCGGACGCCAGGCCGCCGAGCGCCGCCACCACATACGGCAAGCACGGCGCGAGCATCGCCAGCGCGCGGCGCCCGCTGCCGGCTGGCAGACGGGCCGGCAGCGGGCCGGCAGACAACCTCACGCGTCCCCCTTTTCGATGCGCTCCAGGCGGTATCCATAGCCGTAGATCGGCGTCAGACGGTAGCCGTTTTCGGGCCGCAAACCCAGCTTGCTGCGCAGCATCGAAACGTGCGTGTCCATGGTGCGCGACGGGATTTCGGTGACCTGTTTCCAGATCACGTCGAGAATATGGGCGCGCGACAACGGCCGGCTCAGATGCTGGAACAGCAACAACGCGAGATCGAATTCCTTTTGCGTCACAGCCACGGCGGTGCCGCGCACGAGGACGTGCTTGGCGCTCAGATCGAATTCGTATTCGCCGAATACTTCCTTCACGGCCGTCGTGTTGAGCCTGTACGCGCGCCGCAACAGCGACCCCACGCGCGCCAGCAGGACGCCCGCCGACACCGGCTTGACGACGTAGTCGTCCGCGCCCGTATTGAGGATCGACGTGATGTCGGTCTCGCGACTGCGGCTCGTCATGAACAGCACCGGCAAGCGCTCGGACAGGCTCTCGCGCACCCAGCGCAGCACTTCCTCGCCCGACATATCGGGCACGTTCCAATCCAGTACCAGCAGATCGAAAGTCTGGCGCCTGAGTTGGCGTACCAGCGCGCGGCCTTCGGCATAGGCGTGGCAGATGTGGCCAGCGGCCGAAAGGGTTTGACACACCAGATCGGCCTGAGCCGGATCGTCATCCAGGACAGCAATTCTCATAACACCCCGCAATGCAACACCGTTTTTCGTATCTGGATGGCCGGTTAGCGAGTCGATGCGGCACGCGGCCCGGACGCCCGGTCCGCAATGCCCCGTTTGCTTTTAAACGTCGGTACGCGTTTCGCGCGCCGACGTTCATGCAAGCGGTTCTGCCATCGACAACGCTATTTATCGATTATTAACCGCGCGCCGGAAACGCCTGTTTAAAACAAGCATCGGAAATATCTCAAAAATGACGCGCAATTTGGCCGGTCACATAAAGTGATTAGGCATTTCGATCATAATCGAAAACAGCCATCCCCTTCCGAATGCCATCGAACTGCCATCTGGCATCGACTCAAACGCCCGAGCCTGTCTCTCAGGTTCATTACTGACCGCGAAGGCCCATCAACGGGTTGTACAGCGGGTCTTGCTCACGTATTTATGCTGGCCCCGTCTAACCTCTCCTGGCAAGGCCAAGGCGTTGTGCCTCGGCCCACCTTCGTCATTCTTGTTGCCTTTGCTGCGGCTTCCCTCGTTAAACCGCAAGGCCCCTGTCACGCTATTGCCGCCCCACGCGATGCAATTCACATACTTACGCGTGACGCCGTGCGCCAGGGAGTGGACTGATATTGATCCTCCAGCGAGGCTAGTATAAGAACAGTCTCAATTTAAATCGTTTAAACATTGTCAAACCGGTTTCGGGCCGCAAGCGTGGATATGCAACGAGACGCATCGACACCACAAAAATCAACCGCAAGAACCCAGTGGCCACGGGACTGCCACGGCCCCGTCCGCAGGCGCCCCCTCCAGTGAACCGCATCAAAAAATGCCGTTTCGACAATTAAGATTTGTCGCACCGACCAATTGTTGCTGATATCACATGCGCCTACTATCTCCTTCGTTGGAATTCTGCTCATCCGCTTCCGCGTGTTGCGATAAGCAAGGTCAGAAATCAGGAGCGTCGAGGACGTCGTGTCGGATTCCGCATGGCTTTATCGTTTGTCTCTGCCCCGTCATTACATTCAATCATGCAGGATTCCTACACGATAACCAGTCTCTTCGATACCTTCGATCTTCAGGGCACGGCCCTCAAGAATCGTATCGTCATGGCACCGCTTACGCGGTCACGAGCCCCTCACGACATCGCGGACGAACGCATCGCGCTTTACTACACACAACGCGCCACCGCCGGACTGATCGTCAGCGAGGGCACGCCAATCTCGCGCGAAGGCCAGCGATACCTGTTCAACCCAGGCATCTTCACTGCAGAGCAAATTGCCGGATGGCGTTTGACCACCCAGTCCGTCCAGCCGGTCGGCGGAAAGATTTTTGCCCAGATCTGGCATGTCGGCCGCGTGTCTCATCCGTCGATCTATGAGGATGGCAGGCTGCCTGTCAGCGGTTCGTCGAAGCGCCCTGTAGGTGCAGTCGCTTTCGGATACGACGAAAGCGGCAAGCCCGGTTTCGTTGAGCCGCCTGCGCCTCGTCAACTGGAAACCCGCGAGATCACCCGCATCGTGGAAGAGTTTGCGCAATCCGCATCTCCCCGTATGGGAAGCTTTTCGACATGCCGCACTATGACGAGATCGACACGACCTACACCGAACTCGCCAAAGAGATCGGGCAGCGCGGGCTCGCCTACGTTCACGTCATGAATCAGTCGGGGTTCGCGCGACCGGACAAGGTCGTAGAAACAGGCGCTGAAACAGGCTTCAATGGGCTCTTGCGGAAAATGAAAGTCCATCTTCCTCGCACCGCGCTGATTCTGGCAGGCGGAATGACGCGGGAAAACGCCGAGCAGATGATCGAAAGCAATCTTATCGACCTCGCGGCGTTTGGTGCGAACTTCGTCAGTAATCCCGATCTTGTCGCCCGGCTGCAAAACGGTTGGCCGCTCACGCCCGCGGACCCCAACACTTTTTACGGCGGCGGCGCCGCAGGCTACATCGACTACACGCCCTACACCGCGAACTAGGTCGCGCCTTCCGGCATCGCTCTCGTAAGAGCCGCTATGGCGAGAATGCTCAGCATGCAGATTCGCTGCGTGCTGACCCTCTCGCTCCCCGACGAATTGACTTGCCGTGCAGGCCTAACAGCTTTCCTGCGCGAGGCATTTCGTTTTCACGTCCAATGACCCCACAAAATCATTGGTACAAGTGGCGTCAAAGCCAAACAGCTAATTTTCTGGACTAAAGCATGAGCACATCACAAAAGGTTGTCGTCGTTACCGGAGCATCCCAAGGGATGGGTGCCGGAAGTCGTCAAGGCATTTCGCAAGCTCGACTATCGGATCGTCGCCACTTCACGTTCGATCAAGCCGTCTGAAGACCCGAATATCCTGACGATCGCCGGCGATATTGGTGCTCCCGAAACCGCTCAACGTGTCATCTCCGAAGGCGTTGCAAAGTTCGGCCGGATCGACACGCTGGTGAACAACGCCGGCATTTATATCGGCAAGCCTTTCACGGAAAACACCCGCGAAGACTACGCGGCTGTGACGAATGTGAATATGGCGGGCTTCTACTACATCACGCAACTCGCCATCGCTGAAATGGAAAAGCATTCGAGCGGCCACGTGGTTAGCGTGACCGCGAGTGTCGTGGACCACGCGCTGAGCGGCGTGTATTCAGTACTGGCCGCGCTGACAAAGGGCGGCCTCAACGCTGCCACGAAGTCGCTGGCGATCGAGTACGCGAAGAAAGGTATTCGCGTCAATGCCGTGGCGCCGGGCGTCATCAAGACTCCGATGCACGCGGAGGAATATCACGACATGCTCAACGGCCTCCATCCGCTGGGCCGCATGGGCGAGATGAGCGATATCACCAACGCCATCCTGTTCCTGGATTCGGCACCGTTCATTACGGGAGAAATCCTGCACGTCGACGGCGGCCAGAGCGCAGGTCGTTAAGCAACACGACGTTCGGCGGTCGCGACAACTTCCTGGTTGCCTTGCGGCCGCTCATGAAGCGAAAAAATCTCGCTATGCAAACCTCACCTGACACCTCATCCGCCGACGCGTTCGACGGTATCCGTGCGGTCTCACCGGCGCTCGAACGCTATACGACCGACGTCCTGCTGGGCAACGTCTGTAAGCGCCCTCAACTATCGGCGCGCGACCGCAGCATCGTGACGCTGGCTGTTCTGATCGCTCGCAACCAGAGCGCTGAATTACCGTTTTACCTCGATCTGGCGCTCGATAGCGGCCTCGAACCCGGTGAGATTTCCGAGCTCATCACGCATCTCGCCTTCTATTCGGGTTGGGCCAACGCGCGGGCCGCAGTGAAGGCGACGAAGCCCGTCTTCGAGCGCCGTGCAATCACTCCGGCACAGCTTGCCCCCGCCTCCGTTGACCTGCTTCCCCTCGACCCGGCGGCTGTCGCACAACTCGAGACTGCAGAGCAGTACTTCGGTGCCGTGGCGCCGGGACTCGTGCATTTCTCGACCGACGTGCTCTTTGGCAATCTATGGCTGCGGCGGGGCCTCTCCACGCGTGACCGCAGTCTTGCGACCGTCAGTACGGTGGACGCAAAGTACAACTTCGCGATCGATGAAGGCAACGCCGAAGAATGGGCGAGTTGCTTCACAGCCGACGGGGCCTTCAATGCTGCGATCGAAGGGGAACAACCACGCGGCACCGAGCAATTGAAGGCCTTCGTTCCTACGGGCACCACAACCTTCGGAACGATGTATCACTTCACGACCAACGAAATTATCTCGGCTGATGGAGAAAATGCTCGTCAAAAGTGCTACCTGCAGTTCTTCAGTAAAAAGGACGGCGCCATCAATGGGTATATTTGCGTCTACGACGACTGGCTCAAGCGCGAGAATGGCGCCTGGAAATACAACCGTCGAGACGTCATCTCAAAGGACCAGTTCAGTCATCTCGCAGCTTGACGCAACGCCTGCCGGAACCCTCTGAGCCTATCTGCTGGCCAACGCTGCAGCGGGTAGCGTGAATTGAAAGGTTGCGCCTCGCTCAGGCGCGTCTTCGACCCATAAGCGCCCACCGTGCAATTCGACAATCGTCCAGCAGATGCGCCACCCCATGCCGGTACCGTGCGGTTTCGTCGTAAGGAATGGATCGAAAATCTGTTTCGCGAGCTGCGGGGAAATCCCCTTTCCGGTGTCGCTGACTGAAACAGGAATCTGGCCGTTGCCGATCTGCTGCGACCTGATGATTAACATCGCGATGTCCGTCGGCTTCCGCTAATTGAACCCCAGTCGCATTCACGCTTGCCCGCCATCGCGCTTTTGTGAAGGCCGACTCGCCGGAACCTGGACACGGGTTTCTGCCCGTTCATAACTGCTCTATCCTGATCGGCGGTCGGCTCAACCTTTCATTTGAGCCAGAATCTGTTCAGCGAGAAAATCGCAGGGCGGCCGCTCGGACCGGGCACTGCGCGCAAGGACGACCTCGACGTCATCCAGCGGCGGCAATCCTTCGTTCTGCGATAGCTGAACCAGGTGCGCCGGTACGCTGCATCTGGCGAGCGGCGCTATTGCCAGTCCGGCTTCGACCATGCTGACAAGGCCCAACAGGCTCGGGCTTTCGTACGACATCCGGTATTTGATGTTTTCCCGCTGAAGCGCGCTGATGGCATTGGCACGTGCCGTACTGCCCTGTGCGAAAACAGCGATTGGAAGCGGACGCTCTTGCCACACTTTTCTGGCCGGCGAACCGGTCCACACCACCGGTTCGAACCGGACGAATTCGCCCGCGATGCCTTTCGTTCTGGTGATGTAGGCAAGGTCCAGCGTGTTGTCTTTGAGCAATGGGCCGAGCTCGCTGCTGGGCCGGCCAATCACCCGAATCTCGACGCGGGGATGAGCCACCACGAACTTCCCCAGCACCTGCGGCAGCAACGATGACGCGAAGTCGTCAGGCACGCCGATGGTGACGCGGCCCTTCATCTCGGGGCGAACGACCGACGCCCATGCTTCCTCACGCATCGCGAGCATGCGACGGCCGTAGTCCAGCAGCGACTTGCCGTCTGCGGTAATCGCTACGTTGCGGGTGCTTCGCACGAAGAGCGGCTTGCCCAGCGCTTCTTCGAGCGCCTTGATCTGCATGCTCACCGCCGACGGCGACCGATGCACGGCCTCCGCGGCGCGCGCAAACGATTCCGTATCGGCCAGCGCCACCACCATTTCCAGCACATCCAGATCGAGTCTTTTCACGTTCTTCAGAAAATCTGAGCAATGGATTCAGTTTAATTCGTTTTACTGGAGTTTGCCTCGAACCGATACTACCCACGAAGAGCGCTTGAAAGGAACTCGCGAAAATGCACGGTACGGTATCGATTTACGGATTTTTGGCGGTCGGCGGCATGCTTGCGGTCACACCAGGGCCGAACATGATCTACGTGATGTCGCGCTCGATTGCGCAAGGACGCACGGCCGGGCTGATATCGCTCGGGGGCGTCATGCTCGGATACCTCTTTTATATGTTTGGCGCCGCGTTCGGCATCACGGCGTTTTTTCTGAGCGTCCCTTATGCAGCCAGCGTGTTGGGCGCAGGGGGCGCGGCGTATCTGTTCTATCTGGCCTGGCAGGCCGTGAAGCCGGGCGGCCGTTCTCCGCTGGAAGTGCGCGCCCTGCCGCGCGAACAGCCTCACCGGCTCTTCGCAATGGGCGCCACGACCAGTCTGTTGAATCCCAAGCTGGCGATGATCTTTCTGTCACTCCTGCCACAATTCATCAACTACCAGAGCGGCAGCGTTCTCAAGCAATCGCTCGTGCTCGGTTCGTCGCTGATCGTCGCGTTCGCATCGGTCAATGGCTTCGTGGCAATCTGCTCGGGCAGCATGGCGACGTTCCTCGCCAGTCGGCCGAAATTCCTGATCGCTCAACGCTGGACAATGGGCGTGATTCTGCTTGCCCTCGGCGCACACATGACTCTGGATGCATTGAAGCTGGGCGGCGTCGCTTGACGCTTCGTCGCAAAGCGGCTCGAAAGCCGCTCGAAACCGGACGACCCGAACCGTAAACGTTCAACCCAAACTGCCCGCTACAGATCGAGGCATGCAGGCTTACAACTCGCGCGCTACGTTGCGCAAAATCTCCTGCGCGCGCTGGGCGATCGGCGATAGGTAACCGACCCTTCGTATCAGTCCAACCTGCCGCAGCAGGCCGTCGAGCTGGAGCGGGCGCACCGCAATGTCGAACGGCAGGCGGCCTGGGTCGAAGCTGCGTGTGTTGATCAAGCTGACCAGCTGGGTCGTGGACACGATAAGAATCAACGCGGCCAGACTGTTGGCCTCCGCCACCACGCGCATACGCGGATAGCCCTGTTGTGCAAACGCCTGCTCGATCTGCGCACGTGCGTACTCCTGTCGACTGGACGCGGCCCACGAGCACTCCGCCAGATCGTGTAGCGTGACCGATTTCCGCGTGGCAAGAGGATGCGTAGTGCTAACCATCAAGCTGTAGTGATCGTCATAGAGCACCTCCTTCGCCATGGAGGCATCCAATGTTTCGGGCAAGGGACAGACAGCCAGTTCCACTTCACGCTTGTCGATCGCGTCCAGCAGGATGTCGCTGAACGCCGTCGTCACATTGACGCGAGCGGCGGGCCGCTCGACGAGCAACGTTGGGAACAGCGCGCGCAGCGCGAAACTCGTAGTGGCGGGCGTCGCACCAATGCGCAGCAGACCCGCGTGTCCTCCGCCAATATCGCGCGCTTCCTGCAGCGCGCTATCCAGTTGCATCGAAACGCCAGACACCCGTGCGTGGAATATTTTGCCCGCCTCCGTCAATACCGAGCCGCGCGCGGTGCGTTCGACCAACCTTACTCCCACCTTTCGCTCCAGACGCTGGATCGCTTTGGTCACGGCCGGCTGGGAAATGCCGAGCTGTTCGGCCGCGCGTGCCAGCGTACCGGTGCCCGCGATGGTCAGGAAATAAGTCAGGTCAGCATCGATCTGTCGCCGGCGCAGTACGCGCTGTGGATTCCGCCGTATACCGAGCACGTATCGTTTGCGCATGGCGAGACGATCTATCGCTCGGCTTACGTGTCGCTTGCCTGCTCGGCGCGGATGCCGGTACACGCGTGCATCGTGAATGTCGGGCCGGTGCTGCGTGCCGTGCTCGACAATCTGGCCGCACGCGATATCCGCACGCCGGAGACCGACGCGGACCGGCATCTCGCGCAGGTCGTGCTCGACATGATTCTCGACGCCGACAATCACGTGCAATACTATCTACCGCATGCGGCATCAGCAGGGCTGAACCGCGTGCTGGCGTCGCTGCACGAGTGCCCCGGCGACCGGCGCACGACGGCGGAAATCGCGGCGGCGGTGCACATGACCGCGCGCACGCTCGAACGCAAATGTCAGCGGGAACTGGGGATGCCGCTGAACGACTGGCGGCAGCGGCTGAAGCTCACCCACGCAATCGAACGGCTCGCCGCCGGCGATACGGTGCAGCACATCGCCATTACGCTCGGGTATGGCACGAGTTCGGCGTTCATCGCGATGTTCAGAAGGGTCGTCGGTACAACGCCGGAACAGTATCGGAAGAACGCGGGCGAGTGACTGGCGAGCTTCGACGAGTTGCGGCCCCGCATGCACGGAGACGTTTCATGGAAGTGGGATCGCTGCGATCCAGATACGCATGTCGAGCAACGGCCTCTGAGGTTTCAGACCGCCGCATGCTTCATACGCCATGCATTCCTTCGACATGCTGAATTCCCTTGCCCATCTCGAACGCACGCAACTCATAGCCGAGTTCCCGGTATAACTCGACCGCTTGCTCGTTGAACGCCCAGACGGTCAGTCTCATGTCGCCGACGCCGTTTTTCCGCGCCCATTCTTCTGCGATCCTCATCAATGCGCTTCCGACGCCGCGTCCCCGCACTTGCTCCAGAACAGCCACTGAATTGATACGGCCAACGCTCAGTGGCTGTAATAGCGGGCTTGTCGGTCGCAGCACTTGTACGGTGATAAAGCCGACCGCCGTGCTGCCCTGCTCGGCGAGAAACATGGCTCGATCTTCGCCCTTGAGGCTAGCGAGCCAGTGCGGTTCGTCTCGCGTGAACTCCGCAGTGGCGTTGGCATAGATGTCAGGACGCGCCTCGTGGTGAACCGCGTTCAGGATCTGCCCTAGTTCGCAGACAGTCAAAACGTCGTCGATGGTTGCGGGTCGATAGCTTATCTGCTCGGTCATCCTCGGCTCTTCACGGTAGGAAAATAAAAAAGGCGCCGTAGGCGCCTTGGTCGTTTGCACATGGAACTGGACCGGTGAGGTCGACTTCCCTGCTATGGACGTAACGGACTACGGCGCGATGTTTTGCGGCCGTGATGATGAATGCGGTTCGGGACGTTACGGAGTTCCATACGGTGGATGTTGACACATTAGTTTGAGTTTGTGAATCGCCCGGCGCAGCACGACCGCTTTCGTCTCGATACCTTCGCTACCCAGCAGCGACGGCACCAGCGTCCTCGCAGGTATAGCCCAGTGCTTCGGCAACCTCGGGACAGGTCACTTGCCGAACGCGACATTCAGGCCACGACGCAGATGTTCGTCGTCGGTCAGCGCCTTGCGCCAGCCCTGGTCGGCGATCTGCAGCACAAAGGGAAGCGTCGCGTTGTTCAACGCATAAGTGGACGTGCGCGGCACGCCGCCCGGCATGTTTGCGACACAGTAATGGACGACTTCGCCAACCGTGTACGTGGGGTCCGCGTGCGTCGTTGGCTTCGCGGTTTCGCAGCATCCGCCCTGGTCGATCGCGACATCGACAATCACGGAGCCCGGGCTCATCGCCTCGACCATCTTGCGCGTGACGAGTTTGGGCGCAGCGGCGCCGGGCACGAGCACACCGCCGATCACGAGGTCGGCTTCGAGCACGTGTTGTTCGATGTTGTCCTGATTCGAATACACGGTGATCACGCGCGCGCCCAGTAGCCGGTCCAGAACCCCAGGCGTCCGAGCGCGCCATGCTGCGCCGGGGACAGAAGTGCCTTCTGGTTTGGACTGCCGGTTTGCCATCCAATGGTCTGATTCTTATCCGGCTAAGCGTAGTGATTCTTTCAATACTATCGGCGGTGTAATAGCGGTTGTTAATGTAATTGCGGTGAATTTGGTTGAAACGATGCTCGTTGTTGGCGCGACATTTGCTTAATCGTCACTTACGAGGTTTCGGCGAACGACCGGAACTCAACCCGCAGGAGGAGACAATGCGCGATGACGTTCATCACGCGGCTACGCCGTTGGCGGCTCATGAAGCCGGCTGGCTCACCCCATCCATACAGAAGTCGCATGAGCGATCCGAAACCTTCGGATTGTGCTCGTCGAGCCGCCCCGACTATGACTTGCTGCCCGCACCCGAGTTGCGGTTGAAGCTCGAACAGAGCCGCGTCCTGTGCGCTCACGCGACGCCCGTGATGGAAACGCTGCGGGAACAGATCGTCAACACGCAAAGCATGATCGTTCTGACCGACGCCGAAGGACTCATCCTCTATTCGACGGGCGACGACGATTTCCTGCGCCGGGCCGAAAAGGTGGCCTTGCGGGCGGGTGCGAACTGGGCTGAAGACCGGCAGGGCACCAATGCCATTGGTACAGCCATTGCCGAACGCTCCGCAACCGTCGTGCATGGCGATCAGCACTACCTGGCAGCGAACCGCTTCCTCACCTGCTCCAGCGTGCCGATCCTCGATCCGTATGGCGATCTGATCGGCGTGCTCGATGTGACCGGCGATCACCGTTGCTACCATCAACATACGATGGCATTGGCGAAAATGTCCGTGCAGATGATCGAGAACCATCTGTTTTCGGACACTTTTCGCGAAACCTTGCAAATCGCCTTCCATGGCCGCCCCGAATTTCTCGGCACGCTGATGGAGGGTATCGCCGCATTCACCTGCGACGGGCGTTTCCTCTCGGCGAATCGCAGCGCCCAATTCCAGTTGGGCATGTCGCTGAACGGCTTGCGCGCCCATACGTTGTCGTCCTTGTTCGGCCTCACCAGCGCACAACTCATTGATCGTTTGCGCGCAAACCGTGACCGGCACCTGATGCTGCACCTGAGCAACGGTGCGCAAGTGTGTGCAAACGTCGAATTCCGCCGCGCCATCCCGGATTCAGGCGCCTGGCCAACCGCACCACGCAGCGAGACCAGGGCGGCGCCTCTCACGGTTGCCCCGCGGACCTCCGCCCCCGCCAACACGCCGTCCAGCCTCGGTTGCCTCGACACCGGCGACCCGCAGGTCGCGGCGGTCGTCAACAAGGTTCGTAGAGTCATCGGCAAGGGAATTCCGATCCTCATCACGGGTGAGACGGGAACCGGCAAGGAACTGCTCGCCCAGGCCATCCACGGCGAGTCACAGCGGCGCTCTGGCGCCTTCGTGGCGGTCAACTGCGCCTCGATTCCGGAGTCGCTGATCGAATCCGAACTGTTCGGCTACGAGGAAGGCGCGTTTACCGGCGCACGCCGCAAGGGGGCTGTCGGCAAACTGCTGCAGGCCAACGGCGGGACGTTGTTTCTCGATGAAATCGGCGACATGCCGTATCCGCTGCAAGTTCGGCTGTTAAGAGTCCTGCAGGAACGGCTCGTCAATCCGCTCGGTTCCACGCGGTCGATACCCGTCGACGTCTCGATCATCTGCGCCACTCACCGCGATCTGCGCGAAATGATCGCGCAAAACCGCTTTCGGGAAGACCTGTACTACCGCCTGAATGGTCTGGTGGTGAAGCTTCCGCCACTGCGCGAGCGCACCGATCTGGCCCGGGTGATCGAAACCATGCTGCAATGCGAATCGCTTGCGGGTGTGGATGGGCAACCCCTGCGTGTCGCAGCCGAGGTGACGACGCTCTTCGAGCAGTGCGCATGGCCGGGCAATTTCCGTCAACTGGGGAATCTCCTGCGCACGGCGGCCGCCATGGTCGACGCGGACGTCGAGATACGACGCGAGCATTTGCCCGACGATTTTTTCGAAGACCTTCGCAGAGCAGGCCCGGCAGGGATGCCCACCCGCGGCGACGTGCCCGCGCCTGGTGTGCAGGGAGCCAGCCTGCAGGACGTCGCGGCATCCGCGATTGCCGCGGCGGTTGCCCAGCATCGGGGCAACGTGTCGGCCGCGGCCCGTGCACTGGGCATCTCGCGCAACACCGTATATAGAAAGCTGCCGCTGATGCCATGCGGGGGCGGGTCTGCGGACGACCTGTAGAGGCCGCCGCACGCCCGGCTGTTGGATGTGTCACGGCGCGTGAAGGTGTGCCAGCCGCTGCGCGATCGGTGTTGCGTTTTGCAACACCCCTGTTCCGAGATTGAACAATGCGCCGTTTTGGAGCACCCGGAATACGGCTAATTCACCGGCCTATACCTTGCATGAAAACAGCCATGAATATACCAATCAAACCCGACGTCCCGCTCTCAGCGCTGGATGCCCGTTCGAGGGTCTATCCGGAATGAGTTCGCTCGACACCGGCTCCGGCGCCCCCACCCGCCCCTGCCTTCACCAGCTGGTTCGTTTGCAGTGGGAACCCGCCGAGGAGACCTACGTGTTGCTGTATCCGGAGGGCACCGTGAGGCTCAATCCCAGCGCCGGGGAAATTCTTGCGCGTTGCGACGGAGCCCATGAACTGGACGACATCATCGATGAACTGGAGGATCTGTTCAGTGCCTCCGATCTGGCTGCGGACGTCTACCGCTTCATCGATCATGCACATCAGTGCGGCTGGGTGAACTGAAAAAGCAAAATGGGCGCGGCAAACAGCCCGCGCCCACCATCGGTCAGGATCCCGAATCTTACTGCGAAGTCCCCGCGTTGAGCGGCGTCGACGATGCTTTCGCCATGTCCGGAGTCAGCTTCGCGTTGCCTGCGCCATAACCGTTCGAGTTCAACAGGAACGCCATGATGTCGGCGTACTCCTCGGGCTTCAATTTACCGGGGCGATCCGCTGGCATGTTCGTCGTCATATAACCGAATATCCCGCCAATCGTCAGATGCGCATTGGCCGCCGGTGCAAATGCAGGCCCACGCAATGCGGGCGCGTTGACGCCTTGCAGGTTCGCACCGTGACATTTGGCGCACGCGCCGGCGTAGAGCATCTTGCCGTGCGTCACCTGGGTTCGATCGAAGGTGGGCGCGGCGCCGCCCGCGGCTGCGTCGACCTTGATGAAACCCCCGCCTCGCATGGGCAGTTGTGCACGCGCCGTCAGGAAGAGACGCCTTCCTGAGAGATGCGACGGCCCGTCCAGAAACGCGAATTGCCCGGCCGGTGTCTGTGCTGCCTCGGCAGAGTCGGGCAATAGCCATTGCCGCGTCAATGCTGCCAGCTTGCCGCTTGCGGTCATTCGCGCCAGCGCGGCATCGACTCGTTGCTGCAACGCTGCATGTGCCGATCCGAACGCAAAGACGAGGTGCCAGTCCGCATACGGTGAGGTCGTACTCGCTACCGCGAAGTGCTGCTGAGGACGCGCGAGCGTATACGCCACTACAGCCGGATACCAGACGATCGCGCGCCCGGCATGACCGCTCACCACGGCATCCACGGTGGCCTCTGGTGTGTTTTCCAGATCGAGTGTGACGTCGTGTTGCTGGACCGCAATCAGTTGCGCGGGACTCGCGTAGGTCGCTGCGATCACATCCACCGGTCCCGTCTTGCCGGACGCATCGATGTTGCTCACGCTCACATATCCTGAACGCAAATAGCCTTGCGAAAAGCGCAGTTTGCTACCCGAGCCATCGGCCACGGACGAGCGCGGAAAGCCGGCGATCACGTCACAGTTCCGGTCTAACGCCTGGTTGAGCTCTTTCAGCGAGACACCATCGTCATCACTGCCCGCGAACCCGCCCGGTGCAAGCGATACGGCAATTCCTGCAGTTTTGAACGCTTCGCGCGTGACCGCCTGGTCGAGGGCCGTCGATGGACTGCCTGGGAACGTGCATACGCGGATGCCCGCTATCGCGCCGGGCGGCAGCAATGCGCCGCCTGCCAGCAGAAGGCAGGCCGAAAGAGAATGGAGTCGAGTTTTCATGGTCATGCTTCCGAGAAATGCCTGGGTTGCCACGGCGTGTATCCATGCCTACGACGTGCATAGGACGTACACATCACCGTGGCAACACTGCGACGATCAAACGTGGTTCACAGCGCGAATATGTACAAGGTCCCGCCACGCGGCACCTTCTCCGCAGCCTTGGCCATCGGGCCGCCCCAGATTGGATTGGCGCCGCCGTAGCCGGCCAGGATCGCTACGTATTGCTTGCCATTGACTTCGAACACCGAAGGTTGTGCCACGATGCCGCTCGCGAGCTTCGGACTCTGCCACAACACCTTGCCGGTGGCTTCGTCGAATGCGTAAAGGTGGCCGTCGAGCGACCCGCTGAACGCGAGTCCACCCGCCGTCGTCGCGACGCCGCCATTCCACGGCAGCTTGGTCCAGTGACTCCAGACCTTCTTGCCCGTGTCGACGTCAATAGCCTGCAATTCGCCGTATCCCTTGCTTCCGGGTTCCGGCTTGATTTCGAAGCCCTCACCGAGGTAGGGCAGTCCTTCCATATAGTTGACCGACTTGCCGGATAACGACATGCACGCATGCAACGAAGGAACGAACGCCAGGTGGCGTTCCGGATCGTATGAAACCGACCACCAGTTCTTGCCGCCGAGGAAACTCGGACACGTCTCGATCGTCGTGCCTGCCTTCGGATACTTCGACGCGTCCTGGACCGGCACGCCATCCGCGGAATAGCCGGTAACCGAACTTGCTGTCACGAATGGTTTGGCGTAGATGAGCTTGCCCGTATTGCGATCGATCGCATGAAAGTAGCCGTTTCGATCCGCATGGATGATGGCGTCGTAGTCCTTGTCCTGGTACTTGATGGTGGCGAGCACCGGTGTGTTCACTCCGTCGTAGTCCCAGGTATCGTGCTTCGTGTACTGATAATGCCACTTCAGATTGCCGGTTTTCGGATCGAGTGCGAGCAGCGAGTCGGAATACAGGTTGTCGCCTGGGCGAAGATCGGCGAGCCACGGCCCGGGATTACCGACACCCCAGTATAGCGTTTTCGATCCCGGATCGTAGGTGCCGGTCAGCCATGCGGGCGCACCGCCATGGTCCTGCATGCCCTTCGGCCAGGTGTCGGCATCTTTCTCACCGGCTGCCGGTACCGTGAAGCGCTTCCATTGCACCGAGCCGTCGTCCGGACTCAACGCGGCGATGAAGCCGCGCGCACCATATTCGCCGCCCGAACTGCCCACCACGAGCGCTCCGTCCAGTGCAAGTGGCGCAAGTGAGAATGCATAGCCAAGGCCCGGCTCGAACATCTGCTTTTTCCATACCATCGCGCCGGTCTGCGCGTCGAGCGCAACAACGTCACCGCTGAGCATGGCGACGTAGACATTCTTCCCATACAACGCCACGCCGCGGTTGACCACATCGCAGCATGCCGTCTTGAACGACTCTGCGCCGAGGTTAGGCTCGTACTTCCACAATGGTTTGCCGGTCGCGGCGTCGAACGCGTAGACGTTGTCCTTTGGGGTGGTGACGAACAAGAACCGGCCGTTGACGATCGGCGTGGCCTCGAAGCCTTGCTGAAGATCGGCAGGGAATTTGTAGCTCCACACCTGCTTGAGTTTTCCCACGTTCGACGTGTCAATCTGCTTGAGTGGTGAATGCGCCTGGCCGTTATAGCTGCGATAGTAGGTCAGCCAGCCGGGATCGCTCTGCGCTGCGGTTAAACGCTCATAGGTGACCGCCGGGTAATCGTCGGCGGTGGCGGACGCTGCGCCCAATGCCATCGTGATGGCAAGCGCGACGCTCATGGCGAGCGTCGTGGGCCGCGTCGCCGAAGCTAAACGTATTTTCATGCCTGTCTCCTGTGTGGATCGAAGTCGGCGCATGGCCCACTCTGCTCCCACGCAATATGATTGCTGTTGAGTTGCCAACGCGATGCTTTGCCGCGACGCGATTCGCCTGGTCCCTGCAGACACGCTGCCGCCTCTTCAAGGCAAGTCGCGTGCCATCGGCGGACGTTGTGCCGCGAATACCGTATGCATTGGACGGCCCCCTTCCATGCATGCCGTGCGCGCTGCCTGCCGCGTGCTGTGCTCGTGGCATGGGACGCTCCATTGCGGAACAGTCCTCACGAAAGGTGTTGCTAGACGGAACAGTCTCAACGGTTCAGACTGCCGATATGAATGGACGCGCGGTCCGCTTCGTCAGCGTGCCCCGCCGCACACAGCGCTACGCCCAATAGGAAACCTTGCTATCACGCCTTAACGAGGGCGCCGCTTGCGTCGCCGCCCTGCCCGATCCCATGCGCTCTGCAGCCGGGCCATCCGCTTTCGAAGGTCCTGGGTCCCGTCGAACAACAGCGCTTCGAGATGCTCGCTCAACAGGTGGATCAGGTCGTGGTATCCGGGCACCGCCGGAGAGGGAATCGTTCTGATCTGGCGTTGCTTGGCCAGTTGATCGATGACTTCAAGGACGCGATTGCGTTGCAAAACGTAGTAGTCCTCGGCGACGGAATCGCGGCGCTCGCCTGCGCGGAGGCGGCGACACGTTCCGCGCGAACCGGCGAGACCGTGGCACTCA
This sequence comes from Paraburkholderia sp. GAS41, assembly GCF_050436545.1. NCBI lineage: Bacteria > Pseudomonadati > Pseudomonadota > Betaproteobacteria > Burkholderiales > Burkholderiaceae > Paraburkholderia > Paraburkholderia sp. GAS41. Next base: position 192,885 of record NZ_JBNDMK010000008.1, on the reverse strand, counting down.
CTCCCGAAATGCTGATGGCCCTGTAGCGCAAGGGTTCGGGTGAGGTACGGGCCTCATCCGATCACCGAGGAATGATCCACTCGGCCTTGAGCCGGTCGAATAGCGCGAGGAACGCATCGGGCGTGCTTTGATAATCGAGGAAGCCGGCCTTGCGGCTCTTCGTCATATCCGTGAGCACTTCCATGGGGCGGCCAAGATCGGCGTCCGTATGCCACCAGGACGCCAGTTTGCTGAGATCCGCTTCCTTCAGGTCGAAGCGCGCCGCGATGTCCGACCATGCCTGCGCGGCGTTCTGCATGCGCGCTTCGAGCGGACGTACTTCACCGTCGAACGGCACCGCCTCGATACCGAAGTAAGCGGCGATTTGCGGCCACAGCCACTTCCAGCGAAACACGTCACCGTTGACGACGTTGAAGTCCTCGTTGCGCGCATTGCCGGAGGTGGCCGCCCATTCCAGATGACGCGCGAGAAGCCGGGCATCGGTCATGTCGGTGAGGCTGTTCCATTGCGCGGCAGAGCCCGGAAACACGAACGGCTGGCCTGTCTGTTTGCAAAGCGTGGCGTAGACAGCGAGCGTCACGCCCATATTCATCGCATTGCCGATTGCGAAGCCGATGATGGTGTGCGGGCGATGCACGCTCCAGCCAAAGTCATACCGTTGCGCCGCTTCGAACAGCCGGTCTTCCTGCTCGTAGTAGAAGTTCTCCACGGGTTGACGGCCCTGTTCCTCGCGAAACGGCGTAATCGGCACGCCGCCCGTGGCATACGCTTCGAACGGTCCGAGATAATGCTTCAGACCCGTGACCAGCGCTGCGTGCGATACGATGCCCGACGGTCCAACCGCGTCCAGTACATGACGCACCATCGCGCCATTCACACGAATGTTGTCCTTTTCGGTGGCCTGGCGAGACCACGCCGTAAAGAAGACATGGCTAAAGTGCTTTCCTGCCAGCGCCTCGCTTACCGAGGCGGCAGAGGTCAGATCAGCGACGATCGGTTCGACGGCCGGCGACATCGCCGTGCGCCCACGCGAGAGACCGGAAACGGTCCACCCGGTCGATAGCAATTGATCGGCCAGATTGCTGCCGACGATCCCGCTTGCGCCAATGATAAGTGCCCGTTTTTCCATGAGAGTGGTAGTCACAAAGTAAATGCTGTCGACACGGGTGGGTTCTATGACCGGTGCTTGCCCGTGGGTTGAGCGCGTCTCCAGCGCAAGGGTTTGGAAGTTGCTGCGTGAGGCCTGGCTGTACAGTACACCTGTTACGCGATGCGCGTCGGTGCCGGTGCCGGCTTGCCATATGACGCTACATGTACCGCGCGTTGCAGCGCATGGCCGCAATACGTGCGAGCACATTCACCTGCTCGCGTAGCGTCATCCTTCACATGACGCTCTCCCTCTGACATCAAACGGTGTCGTCCTCAAGGCGTCCTTACTCGCGTAGCTCGAGTTTTTCTCACACCCGCATCCGGCATGCATTGCACGTCTCGCAAGTTGCCGACGCACTCCTTCGTTCTTGCCGTGCATATCGCGCATCTAGGCCATCAACGAAAAGATGACGTATCGCCTGAAGGTACAGACCGCAAAACACCTCTTTCTCCACTGCGACCTGTTGTCACACCAGGGTTTTCCTTGCACTTGCTACGCCTGATGCGCCTCAGTAAATTGGCGCCGCCTATGGTTTTTCAGCTAGCACGTCACGTGCATAAAGAAGGATGCGTTCAATGAAGCGAATGAAACTGACGACCTGGATCGTGATTGGTATGGTCCTGGGAAACGCCACAGGATACGCGTGTAATCAACTGTTCACGGACTCCGACAGCATCAAGGCTGCGTCCGATTCCTTCGCGCTGGTGACAGAGCTGTTCATGCGCCTGATCAAGATGATCGTCGCGCCGCTCGTCTTTACGACCCTTGTCGTGGGCGTCGCGCAAATGACGATTCCAGAACAATCAGCATCGCTAACTAGACGTGGCCCACTCCGCGAGCGTTGCCACCGTGTTCATATTGCGCGCCGTGCCGTTTTTCGCAGCCGCGATTTTCAGCTTCGAGTTCGCGATTCCATCGGCGTAGTGCACGTAGATCTCCCGCACGCCCGGCGCGATTTCTTCCGTCCGCTGGCCGCTCACGCCGCTCGACATATCCGCCGGTGGCGCTGCGTCGAGAAAGATCGCCACGGTCCGGTTCGGCGCGGCGGATTTGAAGGGATTGGCGTCGAGCACGGCGGCGAGTTCCGCCGCAGTTCGGATCAGCACCCCAACCGGCTTGCCTGCGTAGGTTTCGAGAGCACGTTCAAGCTTCGTCTTGACCGTCTTTTCGGACAGCTTGCTAGCGAAGACGACGTTGCCGCTCGCGATATAGGTCCGCACGTCGGCAAACCCAAGCGACTCGCACATCGCCCGCAATTCGGCCATCGGCAGTTTGCCTGTGCCGCCCACGTTGACGGCGCGTAACAGAGCCACATAGCGCTTCATCGTTTGCTTGCCCTCGCGATCTCCGGCATTGGCGCGAACAACGCGTCGAGATCGTCATCGGAGAACTTGACCATTCCCGCCGCGTCTTCGGAGAGGATGCTATCGGCCAGCGCGGCCTTCTTCTCCTGCAGCCGGACGATTTTCTCCTCGATGCTGCCCGCCGCGATCAGCTTGTAGACGAACACCGGCTTGTCCTGGCCCAGACGATGCGCACGATCCGTTGCCTGGTTTTCGGCCGCCGGGTTCCACCACGGATCGTAGTGAATCACCGTATCCGCCGCCGTGAGGTTCAGACCCACTCCGCCCGCCTTCAGACTGATCAGGAACAACGGCACTTCGCCACGCTGGAAGCGATGCACCGGTGTGGCGCGATCGGCCGTATCGCCGGTCAGCGTGACGTACGGGATAGCGGCCTTGTCGAGCGCGGCGGCGATCAGTTCCAGCATGCCGGTGAACTGCGAAAACAGCAGCACGCGGCGGCCCTCTTCGATCAGTTCCGGCAGCATCGCCAGCAGCAGTTCGAGCTTGGCCGACTCCTTGACGCGCGCCGCCTTCTCGAGCTTCACGAGACGTGGATCGCAGCACACCTGCCGCAGCTTCAGTAACGCGTCCAGCACGATGATGTGACTGCGGGCGAGCCCTTGCGAGTTCACGGCATCACGCACTTTCGCCTGCATCGCTGTACGAACGATTTCGTAGAGGTCGCGCTGCGCGCCTTCCAGATCGACGGTGCGCACGATGGTGGTTTTCTGCGGCAGTTCTTTCGCCACTTCGTCCTTGCGGCGCCGAAGCATGAAGGGACGAATCCGCCGCGCCAGCAGTTCGCGGCGGACGCCGTCGCCGTTGCGCTCGATCGGATTGCGCCAGCGTTTGGTGAAGTCTTTCTGCGTACCGAGAAAACCCGGCAGCAGAAAATCGAACTGTGCCCACAATTCGCCAAGGTGATTTTCGAGCGGCGTGCCGGTGAGGCACAGGCGATGCCGCGCCCGCAGGTCGCGAATCGCCGTCGCCGATTTGGTGGTGGCGTTCTTCACGTACTGCGCTTCGTCCAGAATCAGCAGGTGATAGTCGTGCTCGGACAGCACCGCATGATCGCGCCACAGCAACGCATACGTGGTCAGAATCAGCTCATGCTGGCCGATCAGTTCGAAGCGCTCCTTGCGCTGCGGTCCGTTCAGATCCAGCACCTTCAGGTCCGGCGCAAAGCGCTGCGCTTCTTCGCGCCAGTTATGCACGAGAGTCGTCGGCACGACGATCAGCGCCGGCCGGTCGAGGCGCCCGGCTTCCTTTTCCGCCAGCACGTGAGCCAGCGTCTGCACCGTTTTGCCGAGACCCATATCGTCGGCGAGGATGCCGGCCAGGTTGTGCTCGCGCAGGAATTGCATCCAGCTCAGCCCCTGATGCTGGTACGCGCGCAATTCGGCCTGCAACCCGCGCGGCACCGCCGCCTCCTTGACACCGGCGCCGTCCTGCAGACGCTGCGCCAACTGACGGATCGAGTCGTCGCCTTGAAACTCCCAGCGGCCCGTGTCGGTGAGTGCGGCAAGGCGTCCCGCGTCAAGCTCAGGAATCCTGATGTTGTCGTCGCCTTTCCAGCTGCCCAGACCGTCGAACAGATCGACCAGCACGCGCACCACGGGTTTGAGCCGGCCGGCCCGCAACCGCAGACGCTCGGCGCGGTCGGTGGTCAGGTCGATGTCTTCTTCGTCGTCGATCGTTTCCAGCGCGCCGCTCAGCCAGCGCCGGTCGCGCCGGAACAGACCCGCCAGCAACGGCTCGAGACGCACCGTGCGAGCGCCCACCGCGATGCCCATTTCGAGGTCGAACCAGCCATCGCCGGCCTGGCGCGCGGTGCCTTCGATGGCGTCGATTTCAATCACGTTATGACGGAACGTCGACGCCATCGTCACGCGCCAGCCTTTGCTGTCGAGCGCGGGCAACGCGTCGTCGACGAACTCCGGCCACGCGTCGACTTCCGGCAACGCGAGTAACGTCTCCGGCAGCGTCTGCCGGGAATACGCGCTGCTCGCCGGAATCACCTGCAAGCCGGTCTTGCGCAACTCCAGCAGGCGCTGCTTTTCGGTGTCATAGCGGCGCCGGATATGGATCACGTTGCCGCCAGGCAGCGGCACCAGCGTGGCGCGGCTTTCGGCCTTGATACTCACCCCTTCGTAGTCGAAGCTGACTGCGGCAAAGTCCAGCAACTGGCTGTGCTGGGTGGCCTTGCCGACACCGAGGACAGCCATCGGCAAGGTGTTGAGCGCGAGTACGGGCACCGGTTCGGTGTCGATCACGCGCACCTTGCCGCTATCGAGCGCGGGCGGCAACGGCAGATCGGGCGCGACCTCGCGCAGCACCGCGGCCACCAGCGGCGCCTCGGCGAGCGAGATGGGCGGCATGGAGAGGTAGTCGGGCAGTTGCTGGAACGGCAGCGAGAGTTCGACAATGCCGGCTTCGCCGGCGGCCGCGTCGACGTACCAGACCGGCTCGGTCGCCAGCACCATCGCGGCCGGCGGTTCGGTGCGCAGCACCGGCCTCAGCCGGTCGTCCGATTGCGCTTCCCAGCCAATCTGGCCCGCCCGCGCCGCGCCCATCGTGAGCGCGCGTGGCGTGCCCCGCGTAACCAAGTCCCCTGCCTGGACGGCAAACAACCGGCCAGTGGCAATCAACCTGTGCAGCACCTCGCCGCCGTTGGCGCCGCGCAAAACGAAATGCCCGTGATTCTCGCGCGAATGGCCCAGCCACAAGCTGCGCAGGATCACCAGATCGTCGTCCGAAACAAATTTGGGCGGCTTGATGAGGGCTGCTTCGACATTGCTCCACGGCTCGTCGATCGCACGGACCTCGCCGTCGGCGCCAAGCCGCGCCTTGAACAACTGGATTTCGTGACGCTGCTGGTAACGCGACCAGCCAAGCCGGTAGGCCAGCACGTGAGTGGCCGCTGCGTTTGCCGGAACTCGGGTGGGCGCGTCGGTTTCAGCGCGCGCGCGGAACGTCTCCAGCCACCGGACCAGTTCGGGTCGCACGCCGGTCTGCTGCCCGGAGTCTTCCAGGCCCGCGATCAGAAGCGCCGCCATATGCTTGCACTGAAAACCGACCGGGCAGGAACAATCGCCCTCGACCCACAGGTCGTCGCCGATGTCATGAAACTGCACATCCACCACGTACGGATGGCGCTGCGTGCCCTGCACTTCGCCGCTCAGCGTGTTGTTTTCCCAGCGCAGATTGGAGACCGCGTCGACGTACTCGCGCGCCTTGGCGACGGTTCTCGCCCCAAGCCACTTCGCGATATCTTCTCGATCGTAGGAAACAGACGACATCCGGATGACCCATCCATGCGTGTTCAGGCGTACGGCGACGTTGCGGGCTACCGGTCAGCCAGCTAGTCCGCTGATGACCTGCCGCCCTGTCCGCGATTGCATTGCGCGCCGATAGCCGGTTATTTTCGCATGGCTCACCGATCGCCGTTGGGCAGCGGCAGGCAGCACCTGAAACACGTCCGGCCCGCGCGTTTGCGGGTACGCGCGACCTGCGCTGGAAAGACCGTTCAGGCCGCCGCGTCGTCCGCTGGTGCGGCGCAGTCCGGCGCGCCGACACTCACTTCGAGGTCTGCAGCGGCGAATACCTCGGCGAGCGCCGGCGACGGCGCTTCGTCAGTGATCAGCAGATCCAGCGCATCGCAGCCAAATGCGTGGACCAGCGCGCTGTGGCCGAACTTGCTGTGATCCGCCGCGACGACCCGCCGCTCCGCCTGCGCAAACGCGGCCAGCGACCACGACACGTCGTCGGGTTGCGCATCCATAAAGCGGCCCTGGGTATCGATTGCCGTCACCGAGACGATTGCGTAGCGCACGTGAAACTGGCGCACGAACGCCAGCGTGCCGGGGCCGAACGCCGCCACGTCGTCGCCGCGCACTTCGCCGCCCGCGATGAACACGCGGTTATCGCCGCGCGGCGCGAGCGTGCGGGCAATTTCCGCGGAATTCGTGACGATGGTTAGCCGCGAACGGGCACACAACGCCTGAGCGATATGCACGCAGGTCGTGCCGCCGTCCAGAATGAGCGAATCGCCGTCACGCACCCACTCGCACACACGCGCCGCAATCACCCGCTTTGCCTCGAGATTCTCCTGCATGCGCCGCTGAAACGGCGGCTCTTCGAGCCGGTCCGGCAGCATCACGCCGCCGTGCACCTTGAGCAGCACACCCTCCGCAATCAGCGGCTTGATGTCGCGGCGGATGGTTTCGTCGGACACAGCGAAGACTTCGGCCAGCTCGGTAATGGTGCAGGTGTGCTGCGTCCGTACGAGGCGCAGGATTTCGGATTGGCGTTGTGTGGAAAACATACGGGCGGCACGAAGATCCAGGTGGCGCACAGTCTAGCAAAGGTGCCGACGCGGGGAAAGTTGATTCCACAGACATCAAAATAATTCCACATTCAGCGGCTTTTGCGGGCATAACCTCTTCCAATACGGCGAATAGCGGCAGAGCCGCGCCCCCTTCCGCCTGAATTTTACGTGAAATCGTTGCGTTTTTCAGCCTTTCACTGCACTATATTCCACATATTTCAACACATATCAACATTCACTCGTCGAACCAATCATGTCTACCCCTATTCCCCAACATGCCCGCGTCGTGATTATCGGCGGCGGCATTGTCGGTTGCTCCGTGGCGTATCACCTGACGAAGCTGGGCTGGACCGATGTCGTCCTGCTCGAACAGGGCCAACTGTCCTGCGGGACGACATGGCACGCCGCCGGCCTGGTGGGGCAATTGCGCGCCCAGGAAAGCATGACGAAACTGATCCGCTACTCCACGGCGCTCTATGCCGAACTGGAAGCGGACACCGGCCTCGCCACCGGCTGGAAGCAATGCGGCTCGCTCTCGGTCGCCCGCACGTCGGAACGGATGACGCAACTCAAGCGCACGGCCGCTATCGCCCGGGCCTACGGCGTGACGTGCGACGTCATCGGGCCGCAGGAAGCCGGCGACCTCTGGCCGTTGATGCGCACCGACGACCTGCTTGGCGCGGTCTGGCTGCGTGGCGACGGCAAGGCCAATCCCACCGACCTCACCCAGGCCCTCGCCCGCGGCGCCCGCACGCGCGGCGCGCGCATCGTCGAGAACACCCGTGTGAGCGCAATCCATACGCGGCCAACGTCGGGAGGCCGCGAAGCGAGCGGCCTCGCATGGCGCAGCAAGGATGGCGCAGAAGGTACGATCGAGGCGGAAATCGTCGTGAACTGCGCGGGTCAATGGGCGAAGGCCGTGGGCCGGTTGTGCGGCGTGACGGTGCCGCTGCATTCGGCGGAGCACTACTACATCGTCACCGAGCGCATTGCCGGCGTGCATCCGGATCTGCCTGTGATGCGCGACCCGGACGGCTTCATCTACTTCAAGGAAGAAGTGGGCGGCCTCGTCATGGGCGGCTTCGAACCGAACGCCAAGCCGTGGGGCATGAACGGCATCCCCGAGAATTTCGAATTCCAACTGCTGCCCGACGACTGGGATCAATTCCAGATCCTGATGGAAAACGCCTTGCAACGCGTGCCGGCGCTCGAAACCGCGCAAGTCCGGCAGTTCTATAACGGACCGGAGTCGTTCACGCCGGACAACAACTTTATCCTCGGCGAAGCCCCCGAATTGCGGCACTTCTTTGTCGGCGCGGGCTTTAATTCGATGGGGATCGCCTCGGCCGGCGGCGCCGGCATGGCGCTGGCCGAATGGATCGTGGAAGGCTCGCCCACCATGGATCTGTGGCCCGTGGATATCCGCCGCTTCGCGCGCTTCAACGGCAACGACACCTGGCTGCATGATCGCGTCAAGGAAACGCTCGGGCTGCACTATGCGATGCCCTGGCCGAACCGCGAACTGGATAGCGCGCGCCCGTTCCGCCGCTCGCCGCTTTACGCGATGCTCCGTGACGCAGGCGCGAGTTTTGGCAGCAAGATGGGCTGGGAGCGACCGAATTTCTTCGCGCCGAGCCCAGAGCAAGCGCAGATCGAGTACGCCTTCGGCCAGCAGAACTGGTTGCCGTGGAGCGGCGCTGAACATCGCGCCTGTCGCGAAGCCGTGGCGCTGTTCGACATGACGTCGTTTTCGAAATTCCTCGTGAAGGGACGTGACGCCGAGAGCGTGCTGCAAGGCATCGTCACCAACGATGTTGCAGTACCGGCTGGAACGACTGTGTATACCGGCATGCTCAACGAACGCGGCACGTACGAGTCGGATTTCACGCTGACGCGCCTGACCGACGAGCAATACCTGATCGTCACGGGCTCCGCGCAAACCACGCGCGATTTCGACACCATCGAGAAATTGATTCCCCACGACAAGCATTGCACGCTGGTGGATGTCACTGGTCAGTACGCAGTGCTAGCCGTCATGGGACCGCGTTCCCGCGAACTGCTGCAGAGCGTTTCGAAGGCCGACTGGAGCAATGCCGCGTTTGCGTTCGGCCAGAGCCGGGAAGTCGACATCGGCTACGCCACCGTGCGTGCCACGCGGCTGACCTATGTGGGCGAACTGGGCTGGGAACTCTATGTGCCGGTCGAATTCGCCGCCGGTGTCTACGAGACGCTGCAGGCCGCAGGCAAGCCGTTCGGCCTCCTCAACGCAGGCTACTACGCTATCGATTCGCTGCGGATCGAGAAAGGCTACCGCGCATGGGGCCGCGAACTGACGCCCGATTCGAACCCGTTCGAAGCCGGTCTGGCGTTTGCCTGCAAGCTGGACAAGGAGATTCCATTCCGCGGGCGTGAAGCCTTGTTGAAATTGCGCGCAGAGCCGCTGCGCCGGCGCATGGTAGTGCTCACCGCCGACGGCGCGGCTGACCGGATGCTGTGGGGCGGCGAAGCGATTCTGCGCGACGGCAAGCCCGTGGGCTTCGTCAGTTCCGCGGCGTTCGGCCACACGTTCGGCTGCCCGGTGGCAATGGGTTACGTCAACCACCCGGAAGGAACAGCCGATACAGCGTATCTGACGAGCGGACGGTATGAGATCGACGTGGCCGGCGATCTGCTGCCCGCCACACTCCATCTGAAGGCGCCCTACGATCCGCGCTCGGAACGCGTGAAAAGCTGAACGCACGGGTTGGCTTATGCAAAGCCTGCGATAACCGCCACGCGCTCAGATTCCCCCGTCAGAGGACATGGCACCGCTCACGCTCAAGAACGTGAGCGGTGCTTTTTTTCACGCGCGACCAGCACCGCGCGCCATGCTCGAAAATACCCCATCGCGCCGGATCAGCCCATGAAACAACGCGGCCGCGAGATGCGCGAGGACGGTTAGAAACAGCGCCAGCGCGAGGTACGTATGCAACGCCCGCAACGCCGCATAGAGACGGATGTCATGCGGCACGATCGATGGCAGATGAAACGCGCCAAACATCGTCACGGGATAACCGGCGGCCGAAAGCATCGCCCAGCCGATTAGCGGCATACCCAGCATCAGCGCATACAGCACCAGATGCGAGAGCTTCGCGGCGACCCGCTGCAGCATTGGCATATCGGCCGGCAGCGCCGGGCTGCCGCGCTTGAGACGCACGCCAACGCGCAGCAGCACCAGCAGCAGGATCGCGATGCCGAGCGGCCTGTGCAGCGCGATCAACGTATTGTGGGCGCGCGAGACCGTCGCGACCATGCCGATGCCGACGAACAACATCGCCAGGATCGCGAGCGCCATCGTCCAGTGCAGCAGCCTCTGGACTGGGCTGAAATGTGAATGCGTCGGTGTCATGACCGATCTCCGTCTTGCTGCGGATGATGCAGGTTGGGATTGAGCGCTTCTTCACGCGTGCGCCGGTTATACGAAAGCGAATAGGCCGCCGAACGCGCGGCAAGCAGCGGATCGTCCGAGGTCTCGATGCCTGCTGGCAACACAGTCGGATCGAAAGTGATGTCGCGGCACGGACCGTCGTCCTGCGCGGTTTCGTGGTCGATTACGAGTGTGCCGGCATCGATTTGTTGCCGGTCGTTTGGCCACATGTGCGTGGCGTCGTTGGTCGGGTCTGTCAACGCGGCCACCGTCACGATCAGATGCCAGCGCAGCGGGCCGCTTTGCAGGCGCTGATCGAGATCGGCATCCAGGAAATTCTTCGCGGCTTTCTGCGCGTCGGTGACCGGCGTGAACGGCGTTTCCGGGACCATCGCCCAGCGGACGGCGTGTACCTCACCCTTCGCATCGACAAAGCGGAAAGCGTTTACGCTGTAGTACGAACCATTAGCGAAACTGGACGACGGCGGATGCCCTTTTACCCAGGCCTGCAGCGGCTGCGTTTCCGGATTGGCGGCATAAAACGCCTTGAGCGTGGCTGGGTTCGGCTTGCCTGTCGCCGGATCGGGCTTCGCGGCAACCAGTTGCTGATAGAACTGCTCAGGTGTACGAACCGCGAACAGCGGAACCGAATTCATGCCGGTGCGCCATTGCTCGCCATCGTGCTGCGTGAACACCAAGGCGAGGCTGCGGATCGGTACGCTGGTATCAGCCGCTGACGGATTGCCGCCTGGAATCGCGAACCGGCCGATGACCGGCGTGCGCCCCGCCGCGAATACGCCGGCACTCGATAGCGCAGCGGCGTTGCCATTGCTATCGAAATAGCCGGATACGCACACACCTTTGGCATGGTTACGGCGAAAGCCCGGATGAGGACCGTTATCCGCTTCGAAAGCGCCGATGATGCGATGCGTGGTCAGACGATGCGGCGTGAGGCAGCCGGCCACGTAGGCGAAACCGCCGGCCATGGCCAGCACGACAGCGCCGATCGCGGCAAGCCGGCACGGTACGCAAATCGGCGCAGGTGGCGGGGACGAGGGTATTTTCACAAGGACTCCTTTGGCTTTTGAGGCGGTGTACCTGGCAGCAAACACCGACACCGAAGGTTTATTCCTGATGGCATCGAATTCATGAGTGGTGCGTGGATGCTTGTGTGTCACCACGAAGCGATGTCATCGCGTTATGTGCCGTCATGGGTCTCGCCACGCCGGTTGCGTTGTACCTGGACATGGAATAAACGCCGACAGGATCGTGTTAGCGGGTGAACAGGCAATCTCTTGGCATGATCATCATGAATCCCATCGACCCACGGCACGATCCGCCGCTCTCCGAAACCGATATTCAGGCGTATGCCGACGGCTTTCTCGAGCCCGAACGCGCCGCCCATTTGCGCCAGTACCTCGGCAAACGGCCGGGCGAGGCGCGCCGGGTGGCCTTTTACGGCAAGCTGAACCGGCAGATCCAGGACGCCTTCCTGCCAACCGACGAGCCTTTGCCGGCCCGCGCGCGGCGCGCGGCGCCCGGCCGTAGCAAGCTCGTCACGTGGTTCGAGCGGCCCATGCGCGCGGTCATGCTGCGTCCGTGGCGCGCCTTGCTGGGATTGGTTCTTGCGGTGGCGCTGGCTCCGCTGGCTGCCAGCGGCTGGATGGCCGCGTCGCAGGTGTCCGAGGAAGCGCTCAACAACGCCGCGGTGATGGCGCTGGCACGGGCTGCTGACAGTCACTTGGGCGCGGCGACAGGCGCCCCTCAGCCGGGCGCCCCTCAGCCGGGCGCCCCTAATCTCGCCCCAATCGGCATGCGCCTCGTCAGCTACCGAACCTTGAGACTCGGCCCGCTCGCCCGCGCCGCCGAGTACGTGTACCGGAACGCCGAGGGGCAGCCGGTGGTCTTGCTCGTGGCACGCTCGCGGTCGGTCAGCGGCCAAACCCAGTGGAGCGCGCAGCGTGTCGGCACGCTGCGGCTCCTGAGCTGGAACGCGCATCACCAGCGCTACGTGCTGGCCGGTGCGGCGGATGCCCACGGCCTGATGCGCGCCGCCGACTTCATGACCCTGCGCTAGCCGAAAGCCGAGCAGGTCATGAGTGCCGATCATGCTAATTTCCGCCTGTGGTTTAAGGGCGGGAATAAAATGTGAAAAGGCGTGTTTGCACCTGAAACGCCGTCGTGCGTCCCTGTGGACGGACGACGCAGCACGTTTCCCAGGAAAATCCCGGGTCACCCGAGGTTCTCTTGTCCCCACGCGGGGAGCCCGGCCCGAAACGGCAGGCCTGGAGGCACTCACTGGTAAGGGCAATGGACATCCGTGACGAATTGATGGAGCACGTCCCGCGGTTGCGGCGCTATGCAAGGGCGCTGATCAACAACCGGGACCTCGCCGACGATCTGGTGCAGGACACGCTGGAGCGGGCCTTGGGACGCACAGCATTGTTTCAGGCCGGCACCGACCTGCGCGCGTGGCTGTTTACGATCATGCACAACGTGTTTGCGAACCAGGCGCGCAAGGCGTCGGTGCGGGCGGTGCATGTGTCCGTGGATGACGACAGCGTCGCCGAAAGCGAATTCGCCGTGGCGTCCGACCAGACGCGTTCGCTGGAAATGCGCGATCTGGACTACGCCTTGCAGCGCCTGCCCACCGAACAACGGGAAGTGGTGCTGCTGGTCGGACTGGAAGAAATGAGCTACGCCGACGTGGCGCTGGCGCTGGACATCCCCATCGGCACAGTGATGTCGCGGCTGTCACGCGGACGTGAGCGGCTTAGGGCCTTGATGGCGGGCACACAACCCGGCGCGAAATTACAGGTGGTGCGATGAACGAACAACTCACTCCGATCGGCGAAGAAGAGCTGCACGCGTACGTCGACGGCACGCTGTCCGACGAGCGCCGCGCCCAGGTGGAGCGCGCGCTCGAGCAGAATCCGGAGCTGGCCGCGCGGGTCAGCGATTATTTTTCGCTGAACAACCTGTTTCATGAGCGCTATGACCGCGTGTTGAGCGAGCCGGTGCCCAAGCGGCTCCAGCCGCCAGCACCGAAGCGCCGCTGGCTCGACGCGGCGAACTGGCCGCAGTTCGCGGGCATGGCGGCTGCGTTGGTGCTGGGTGTCGGTATTGGCGTCGGGACGCAGATGGGCAAGGATGTGCCGGGTTCGACGGCGACCTCCATGAATATGGGCGGCAACCCTGCGGATACGCGCCCTGTCAGTGCCGATGCGTCGGATGAGCTCGCCCGGCAGGCGGCGGTGGCGCACGTGGTGTACATGCCTGCGGTGCAAGTGCCGGATAGCGCCGGTACGGACCACGATCAGGATTTCGTGCAATGGCTGTCGAACAAGCTCGGCACCGATGTCCATGCGCCGCTGCTCAACAAGAGCGGCTTCGAGCTGAGCGGCGGGCGGATTTTGCCTGGCGCCGATGGTCCGGTGGCGCAGTTCATGTATCGCGGACCCGGCGATGAACGGGTCACGCTGTGTATTTCACATCGGAAGGTGAATTCGAACACGACCGCGTTCAAGCTGTATCAGGACGGGCCGGTGAACGTGTTCTACTGGGTGGATGGGGATTATGGGTACGCGGTTTCGGGAGGGATCGACCGCAAGGTTTTGTTGCAGCTTTCGCATGATGTTTATGCGCAGTTGACGGCGAAGGGGGGCTAAGTCAGATGATCCTGAACATCGCTGCCATCAACGATCATCGTCCCGGCATCCGCTATGATCCGGACACCGAACTGTTGCGCGGCGCGTTCCTCGGTCTGAGATCCCGGTCATCCGCAGCGGCAGGCCCCGCTGCCACAATACGCCCACCCCTCACCAACTCCCGCGGCGTCACCCCCAACAACCGGCCCATCCAATGCGCCATATGGCTCTGATGCGCGAACCCGGCTTCCAGCGCCACCTGGCTCGCGCTTGATCCACCCTGCAACAACAGCGTGCGCGCCCGCTCGACGCGCCGCTGCACGACATACTGATGCACCGGTACACCCAGCGTCTCCCGGAACAGCACCTTGAAATGCGGCACGCTCAGGTTCGCCAGCGCAGCCAGTTCGCTCAACGTGAGGCGCTGGTCCAGGTTGCTTTCGACAAACTCCACCACCCGCGCGGCCGTCCGCGGCGCGAGCCGTTTGCTTCGCTTCCCCTCTAGCGCCGGCGCCCTCTCGGCCAGCCGGACGATCATCGCGGTACCGAGACTCTCCGCATACAGCGGATCGGACGCATCATCCGCCTCCAGTTCGGCGCGCAAGGCCCACGCCAGATGTTGAAACCGCGCATCGCGCATCTGAAACTGCGGGCGGATTTGCGCCAGACTTTCGCGCAATGCCATCTGTTCGAAGGTGGCGCGCACGAACGCCTCGGCAAACCACACGCTGAAGATCGTGCAATGGGAATCATCGGCCCATTGACCATCCAGTCCTGCGGGAATCACATCCGTGTCGCCGGGCGATTGCAGGCGCACGTGGCGCCGCTCGTCGCAAAAGCAATGCGCCTGGACCGGCGTCCCCACATGAATGCCAACCCGGTGATGCTGCTGCGCCGGGATCCGGTGCACCCCGGCCGCCACGCTGACCAGCTCCGCGCCGAAGCCCTGCCAGCCGAGCCCGGCGCTCGAGCGCAGCGGGATGCGAGTGCCTGAATGCGGCGCAGGAATCGGAATCACAGCGTTCATGGCAGTTCCTCCACCGTGGCGACAGACATCGACTGCATTGTGCGTCGTTTTCCGCAGTGTTGCATCAGGTGCCGCGTGCGCCGCATCGAACGCGCAAAACGCTCATCCGGATCTGCTCATGGCAATCCATCTCTGCGCGCCCCGCCCGCAACGCGCTTCTATGATGGGGAAACCCTATCCACAAGGAGCACAACGTGTTCGTCGTCTTTGGAGCATCAGGCAATGTCGGTTACGCCACCGCGGTCCGCTTGCGCCAGGCCGGTCGCGCAGTACGGGCCGTAGTTCGTCGTGAGCAGCAAGGCACGCAGCTTGCGTCACTAGGCTGCGAGATCGCGATTGCCGATCTCGCCGACCGCACATCCGTCGCCGAAGCAATCGAAGGTGCGCACGCCGTGCAGATTCTCTGTCCGGTTCCGCGCGCCGATTCTCACCTTGCAAACACAATGCGACACATGATCGACACCGCAGCCGACGTCTTGCGCACGAATCCCCCGCCCCGGATATTGGCGCTGTCCGACTACGGCGCGGAGCAGGATCGCGGCACCGGCATCACGTTGCTGTTTCATGAACTCGAAGCTCAGTTGCGGTCCGTGCCGAGCCATTTGACGTTCCTGCGCGCGGCGGAACATATGCACAACTGGGGCCGCGTGATCCCGGCCGCGCTGACGGCCGGCTTGCTGCCGAGCCTGCATCATCCGCTGGAGAAACGGTTTCCGACCGTCGCCGCACAGGACGTGGGGCGCCTCGCCGCCGACCTGCTAATCGACGATGACCCGGACGGCGATATCTCCCCGCGTATCGTCAGCATTGAAGGCCCGGCGCGGGTCAGCGCGCTCGATGTCGCGCGCACACTCAGCGCGCTAAGCGGACGCACCGTCGCGGCGCAGGCGTTGCCGCGCGAAGCGTGGACGCCGATGCTGTTACGCGCGGGACTCAGTCTCAATCACGCCCAGTTGACTACGGACCTCTACGACGCGCATAACAATGGCCGTATCGACGTTGAAGATGGGGTTGGCGAACGCCGTTTTGGGACCACGCTGCTTGCGGACGTGCTGGCGTCGATGCTGCCGCGAGTCGAAGCCGCCGCGCGCTGAACCCGCTAAACGCGCTCGCGAATCCTTGGCAACGACGACTTCATGGCGTTTCGATTGCCGATCGTCATTCGTTGCTCAGGCGCGCTTGTCGTGACGAACGCCACACAAACGCGCCTGCGCGATCTCCAAGCAGACTATCGCGCATCGTCAACCACCGACGGCGCCTCAGCCTGCCAGACGCTGTTGTCCTTCAACCCAACCCCCGTGAGCGCGCGGCGACGCGCAGCCTCGAGCAGATGCACGAGCTTGAATGCGGCCGCGTCGTGGCCCAATCCTTCGGGGCGTACATTGGAAATGCAGTTGCGTTCCGCGTCGTTGCGTCCCACGGCTGGACGATACGTCAGATATACGCCGAGGCTTGCCGGCGAACTCAGCCCTGGACGTTCACCGATCAGCACCGCCACGAGGCCGGCATGCAGCAGCTCGCCGATCTGATCGCCGATTGCCACGCGCGCCTGGGTCGCCACGACGACCGGGCCGACATGCCAGTTTTCCAGGCGGGCGATGGTTCGCTCCATCAGTGGGATGGCGTGCAACGTCACCGCGCTTGAAGACAGTCCGTCCGCCAGCACGAACACCAGATCGGGGCGCACGCCCGACGACGCATCAGCTTCGAGACCGCGGCCACCCTCTCGGGCGTGAGGCCTGCGGCAATGCGCGTGAGCGCAGCCGTACCCGTGGTATCGGCCAGCAACCAGTTACGAAAATCGCCCACCGTCAGATGCGAGATCTCCTTGAATGCCTCGACCGAATGGGTGTCGATGATGAGGCGCGTGACCTCGTCGCTTTCGTAGGGAATCAGCGCCTCGTTCAGGAACGCCGCGAGCGGCACCTGCGCGAGTGCCAGCTTCGCCGCCACCCGCTCTTCTTCCGAGGCGGCGGCGAGACCGGCCAGTTCGTCCCCGGAGCGGCGCGGGCTCGCCTTGGCGAGCAGGGTGGCGAGCCCCTCGAAGCGATAGCTGCGTGCGCCAATGGTTTCGCGGAAGTTCATGGTTGCAACCTTGCCTGAGATCCGGAAAGCATTACGCGCCGCTGCCACCGACAGTCTTGACGCTCTTCCACTGGCCCTGCTCGACCTGGAACAGCGTGTAGGGCGGCTTGATCAGGTCTCCGTAGGGATCGAAGGTGATCTTGCCAGTCACGCCGTTGAGCGTGACTTTCGACAAATTGTCGACGATCTTCGCGCGGTCGAGCGAGTCGGCGCTGTGAATCGCCTTGATGAGCGCAAGCGCGGCGTCATAGGCAAAAGGCGCGTACAGTTCGACATCCTGATTGAAGCGCGCCTTGTAGCGCTTGCCGAACTCCTGCGCGGCCGGCAGCTTGTCGAGCGCCGGTCCCGGTTCCAGATCCTGCGTACCATCCCCCGCCGTGCCGGCGATCTGCAGGAACGCATTGCTCTTCAAGGCGCCTGCACCGAACAGTTGCGCGTTCATCCCCAATGAGCGCATCTGCTTGACGAGCATCGCGCCCTGCTCATCCAGTCCGCCGAAGAAAATCAGGTCGACATTCCTGCTCTTGAGCGTGGTCAGAATGGAGCGGAAATCGACCGCCTTGTCGTTGGTGAACTCGCGATCCACCACGTTGCCGTTCGCTTCCTTGACGCCTTTTTCGAAGGCATTGGCGAGCCCTTCGCCGAACGCGGTGCGGTCGTCGATGATGGCGATACGCTTGGCCTTCATCTGCTCGACCACGAAATGGCCCGCCACCACGCCGCCGATGCCGTCGTGGCCCATGGTCCGGAACACGTTCTTGAAGCCCTGCCTGGTCAGGTCCGGATTGGTCGAACCCGGGGTGATCATCGCCAAACCCGCCTGGTGGTACACCGCCGAAGCCGGGATGCTGCATCCTGAGTTGTAGTGGCCGATCACGCCCACCACGCCGTCATCGACCAGTTTCTGCGCAACCTGCACCGCCACGTGCGGGTCTCCCTGGTCATCCTGAACATCCAGCACGAAGGTGACCGGCTTGCCGCCCACGGTCGGATGCCTGGCATTCTCTTCGTCGAGCGCCAGTTGCGCGCCGTACTGCAAATCCTTGCCGACGCGGGCCACCGGACCAGTCAACGGTCCGACAAAGCCGATCTTGACGACTTCCGGATCGGCACCCCACGACGGCGCCATTTGCGTGCCCAGCGCGCAGACGGCCAAACTCAACAGCCAATAGCGACGATTCATGATGCACTCCTTGCGAGATGTGACTACGTTAAGCGGCGTGAGCCGCAACCTGAAATCGCGTCGCCGCGTACGGCGCAAGATCGAACGGGGGCGCGCGTTGCGCGACCAGGTCGGCAACGATGCGTCCGCTGATACCCGCCAGCGTCAAGCCAAGATGCTGATGACCGAACGCGTAGATCACGCGCTCGCTGGCGCTCGAACGGCCCAGCACGGGCACACCGTCCGGCAGCGTCGGACGAAAGCCGAGCCAGCTGGTGTCGGGTTCGTCCAGGCCAGGCAACGCCCGCTTCGACGAAAACGTCAGCAGGTCGAGCAGCGAGCGATTGCGCGTTTCGCCGAAGCCGGCCAGTTCGACGGTCCCCGCGACCCGAATGCCGTCGCTCATCGGCGTCATGTAGAAGCCGCGTTCGGCCCAGCCAACCGGGCGCGAAATCAGCTGCTGCGCGCCTGGGTAGCGCACGTGATAACCGCGCTCGGTATCGAGCGGCACCACGTCGCCGCATTGTCTGGCGAACTGCGCGGATCGCGCACCGGTGGCGATGACGACGTGGCTGAAGCTGCGCGTCTTGCCATCCACGGTGAGGCTGGCGCCCTGTGCGCTGGCCTGCACCGCGCCCACGGTCGCGCGCTCCAGTTTCAGCCCCTCGGTCGCGAGCTGGTCAAAAAGCGCCTGCAAAAAGCCTTGCGGATCGGAGAAGTGCCAACTGTCGCTGAACAGCACGCCGCGTTCGAAAATCGGCGCGAGCGACGGTTCGAGCGCGCAGATGTCGTCGCCTGAGAGCACCTCGAACGCGACGCCGAGTGTCTTACGCAGATCGAGAGCCGGACGCGCGGCATCGAACGAACTGGCGTTGGAATACAGATAGAGACACTCGCGCTGCCGGACGAAACGCGCCAGTGCCGGCGCCGCGAGGATCGGCGCGTAACCGTCCTGCGCGTGGCCGAGCAAGGTGGCCAAGGCACCCGCACTCGCCGCATAGCGGCGCGGCAGCGAACTCATCATGAAGCGCGCGAGCCAGGGCGCGAGGTGCGGCAGATATCCCCAGCGCAGGCGGAACGGGCTGTCGTTCGATAACAGAAAACGGGGTAAATCGCGGAACACGGACGGGTTGTTGACCGGGATGCAGGCGTAATGCGCGAAGGTCCCTGCATTACCGAACGACGCGCCCTGCCCCACGCCGGCCGGATCGAACAACGTCACGCGGTGGCCATCCCGCATCAGCGCCGCGGCGCTGGCAAGGCCGATGAATCCCGCTCCCACGATGGCGATCTCAGACATCTACTTGCGCCCCGCCAATGCATGTTTGCCAAGCGGCGCACGAAAACCCGTCGCGGTCGCCTCGCCCTGCTGGCGTTTTGCCGCCAGCAGATAAGCGATGGACGCCACCGCCAGACTCGCGAGGCTCGCCATCAATTGCGGCCGCAGGGAGGCATCCGCACCCATCGCGACGAGTACACCGACAATCGCCGCCACCACCGCATACGACAGCCACGGAAACAGCCACATCTTCAAGGACAGACGCTCGGGCGCGGTGGCTTCGATGCGGCGGCGAATGCGGATTTGCGCCAGCGCCGTCGCGAGATAGACGAACAGCATGACCGCGCCGGACGCATTCACGAGAAACAGAAACACCCCTTGCGGCGACACAATGGCCGCGATGATCGCCATATAGCCGACTACGCTGCTCAGCAGCACCGCGAGACGCGGCACCTTGTTCGACGTCAGCTTCAACAGCGACTTCGGCGCGTCGCCACGCTCTGCGAGACGGAACAGAATCCGCGACGAGACGTATAGCCCCGAGTTGAGCGCGGACAGCACGGCGACCAGCACGATGGCGTTCATGATGTCGGCAGCGCCGGGAATCCGCATGGTTTCCAGCGCGGCCACGAACGGTGAGTGTCCCGTGACGATACTGCCCCATGGCACGATGCAGGCAATCAGGAACATCGATCCCACGTAGAACGTCATGACCCGCAGGATGACCGAGCGCGTCATTGCCGCGACGCTTTTGGCCGGATCGTCCGATTCGGCGGCGGCGATCGTGGCGATCTCGGCGCCGCCCACCGCAAAGATCACCGTCGGCACCGCCGCGAAGATGGACATCGCGCCGAACGGCATGAAACCGCGATTGCCGGTCAGATTGACGATGGCGCTGCCGGTATGGCCAAAGCCGAACAGATACGAGGCGCCCACCGCGATAAAAACGATGATCGCCGCGACCTTGATCGACGCGAACCAGAACTCGAATTCGCCATACGATTTCACGGACAGCAGATTGATGAACGTCATGAGCGACAGCAGCACCAGCCCGATCACCCACACCGGCGCGGGAATCCAGCGCTGCAGGATCGCCGCCCCCGCCACCGCTTCCACGGCGACCACGATGACCCAGAAGTACCCGTAGAGCCAACCGCTGGTGAAACCCGCCCAGTTGCCAAGGCCGATCCGCGCGTATTCGGTGAACGAGCCGACGCCCGGCACCGAAAGCGCCATCTCGCCGAGCATGCGCATCACCATCAATACGACGATTCCGGCCACGAGGTACGACACGCAGGCCGCCGGGCCGACCGTGCCGAGCGTCGCGCTGCTGCCGACGAACAGCCCGGCGCCGATGATGCCGCCGAGCGAAATCATCGTGACGTGGCGCTGGCGCAGGGCGCCGCCGAGTTTCGGCGTGCCGCCCGCTTCGGGGGACGGTGGATAACTCATATGAATCTCCTGGTAACAGATGCCTGAATTCTTTGCAGCGGCGGTGTCGGACACGCGCCACCAGACAAACCATGGCATCTAGATTCACACAATATTTTTTTGTGTGCAATTAAAAACGCCATTGTGTGGCCCTGGCATTTTCCCTGGATGGTCTCTGGTGTGGAGCTTGCTGGAAAACAGCATGGCGCATCGTCGTCAAGCTGGATGCCTGTCAGCGAGGTTTGCGTCGCCATGCAGGTGGTATAGAATCGCCACAACTCCGCACAATCGCGGACAAAGCCAGTTTTGTATGGAGACACCCGTTCTTATGGCTTCTGGTAAAGACGCAACGCGAGGCGCCAACGGCGCGCCGGCCCAGGCGAAGCGCTCCACGTACGTCGAGGTGTCCAGTTCGATCGAAAACGAGATCCGCAGCGGCGTATATCCGCCTGGCAGCCGCCTGCCTCCGCAACGGCAACTCGCTACCGAACTGGGCATCAACGTGTCGACGGTCTCGCGTGCATACAAAGAATTGCAGTTGCGTGGGCTCGTGATCGGCAGCACACGGCGCGGGTCGCTGGTAACGGGCGGCGCGATGCCGAGCGTCGAGCCTACGCAGACGGCGGGCAATTCGGCGATCGATCTGACTGTGAACCGCCCCGCCACGGGCGAATTCCTGAACTGTCTCGCACGCACCCTGGCGGAATTGCCGCGCGATCCGCGCTACCCGCAACTGCAGGAATATCAGCCTCCGCAAGGGCCGCTATGGGCGCGCGCCGCGGGCGCCCGCTGGATGGCCGCATCCGGGTTCGAGCCCTCCGCCGATCATGTCGTGGTGACGAGCGGCGCGCAGCACGGCCTGTATGCCGTCCTCAACAGCCTGATCGGCACGGACGGCGTGATCCTCGCCGATCAGTTGACCTACTACGGACTGAAAGCGCTGGCGCCGGTGTTCCAGTTCGAGATCGTCGGCATTCCTAGCGATCGCGACGGCCTGCTGACCGACGAGGTCGAGCGAGCCTGTCGCCGCATGCCGGTCAAGGCGATCTTCACCGTGCCGAATCTGCAGAACCCGACCGTCACCACCATGAGTCTCGAACGCCGCATGGCGCTCGTCGACATCGCGCGCCGGCATGGCGTGGCCATCATCGAAGACGATGTCTATGGACCGCTGGTGTCGCAGCGCCTGCCGACCATCGCGAGCCTCTGTCCGGAACTGACGTTCCACATCGCATCGACCTCGAAGATTCTCGCGCCCGGTCTGCGGCTTGGCTATCTGCTCAGTCCGCCTGACGTCTCCGCGCTGTGTGCAGAGGCCGTTCGCACAACGGCATGGATGCCCGCGCCCATGTCGATGCTGATCACCTCCATCTGGATCGAGGACGGCACCGCGCGCCAGATCATGGACGCGCAGCTCGCCGAAATTCGCGCGCGCCAGGATCTGGCGCGTGAACTGTTGCCGCAGGAATGGCTGCAAGCCGATCCGGCCTGCATGTTCGTGTGGCTCAAGTTGCCGCCGCCATGGCGTGCCGACGACTTTGCCGCCAACGCAAAGGCGCGCGGCGTGGTGGTCATGCCCTCGTCGACGTTTGCCGTGGATCGCTCGGAGATCGAACACGGCGTGCGCATCAACCTCGCCTGCGCGACGAGCCGCGATCAACTGGTGAGTGCGTTACGGCTGTTGACCGGAACGCTCAAAGACCGGCCGAGAGCGCTATTTGGCACGATTTGACTGAAGACGAGCCGCGCAGCGCGACCCTGTTCTTAGGCGCGGCCGTTCATAGCCTCGCGCATTGCGCCCGAATCAGCCGCTGCGATTGAACAATGCAGCCTCGCGACTGCGCAATGTCTGCTGGAGCGCGGCCAAACCGTCTTCGACTTCGTCGAGATGCTCCAGCATCCACAGACCGTTTCGCCCATCGAGCATGGCGTGAAGCAATGAACACTGGCCCACGAGCCGCTCGTCGCAACTGATCAACACCTGAAGTGTGTCGGCCTCCTGACGATAGCGTTGCGTCATCCGGTCGTTCTCCGGGACCGGCTGCGACTGAAGCCGGCCACTGATCGTGCCGATGTTGCCCGCGAGGCGCTCCAGCTTCTGGGCGGCGGCCATATTCGACGGATTCGGAAACGGCTTCTCCCGGGTTGGCGCACCAATGAACTCGCGCCGGTAGCCGGCTTCAGCCTGTTCGACACTGGCGCGCGCGATCCCCAGCAGCCATCCTGCCTTGCTGCGCACGAGTTGATCGTCGGCGCGAAGCTGATTTTCGGTGCGGTAGAAGTTGTAGCCCCAACCGTGAAACAGGTTGAGCGCCGCTTGCCGGAGCGCACCTTCGTCGTAGAAACGGGAGTCCATGGCTAGCTGTTCCCCGAGAGCCCTGCTTCATGTCCGAGCGGATAGATTCCAGTCGCGGGAGCGCCGATCTGGAAGGGCAAGCCCGCCGCCGCATTCGGCGCCGACACCAGGCCCTTTTCCGCCATGCGCAGTGCAAGGTAGTAACGCACTGCCTCGATCGGCGAGAGGCCAATGGCTTGCAGGGAAATGAGTTCGCGCATCCGTTCGTCCTTCGGCACGATCAGGACCTTGAGGTCATTCAGCATGATGCCGAACGTTCTCAGGAAGTCGGAGAGATGCGTCTTGACCGACTCGCGAATCTCGTTGATATGCTCGTTGATATTCTCCATTTTCGTCACCTGGACGATCTGGTTGATCGCCTGTTCGATCGCAGGGCCGGCATAATCCGCGACTTCCTGCGTATCGATGAAGTTGCCGTTGAACGGCAGGTGCGTAATCAGATCGAGCGCCGCTTCCTTGGTATCGATATGAATGTAGTAATCAACCTGATACGCCATCTCGGCCATCTCGGCGCTGGTCGCGACGCCCTGGCTGCGAATCAGCAGCTTGGAACGGTTGATATAGATGACTTCGAAAACCCACGGCGAGGAACCGCCGAAGAATCCTTGCGCGATCGAGCCCAGAAGCGGCTTGTCAGGCGTCGTCAGCGCGTACTGGCCGGTCTCGTAGACATTCAGCACTGCGCCGCGCGACTTCAGCACGCAAAAGTGATTGCTTTCGACCGTCAGCAGCGAGCCGGAAACGATGCTTTCATCCACGATCTTGACCGCCAGCCCCTTGGTCCCCAGCATATCGGTGCCGTCGCGCTGAAGTGACGTGATGACCTGCCGTGTTATCGCCATATCCTGCTCCTCGTCTTCGCCTTACTGGTTGAACTGCGGGAGGGGTCGCAACCGGCCATACACGGAACTGCCCTGTCGGGAACGGCCGGTTCATGTGCGTCTGCTTGATTCATTGTTGCTGGTATGCAGGATAACGGAAGCGGCGCGGCTTCGATTAGAAAAATCACTCAGCGACCCTAAGTAAGGCAAGCGCTCTATGAGCCCACTATGCAACCGTAATGACGCCAGGGAACCCCGGGTCAAGGTGCAGGTTGGGAGGATCATACGGGCCGTTCATCAGGAGTGTCCCGACGAGGCCGCCTGGCCCATTCATGGTGATTTCGCCGCCACCGAACGCGATGCTGGTCACCTCGGCTTCCACCACGATTTTGTGAGTCGCCGCGAAGCCGCTGATCGAGCCGCCGAACACGCCGGGACTTCGCAGGACGAGCCTCGCGTGCGAACCGCCGAACGAGATGGTCTGCCCGGCTGCAACCGCTTCGAGCGATGCCACGCTGTGCGCCTGAAGCGACAGTGTGCCGTCATCGGTCAAGGCGCCGAAACATTGCAGTTCGCCGTTGGCGGCGACCGTCATCGAACTGCCATGCTTGATGGCAGCATTGTCGACGTCGCCGATGAGGATCAGTTTGCCGACAGCCGTGATCGTTCCGCCGTTGTTGGCAATGCCCTGCGCGGCGATCACAGTCCCGTGGCCCGACAGCGTCCCGCCTCCATTGACGCCCAACGCCTGGGTATCGATCACGCCATTCGCTAGCGATAGCGTGCCGTTCACCAGAATACTGATACCCGCCGACACGAAGCCATGATCCGCGATCGTCAGTGAGCCGGTGCCCATGTGCTGGACTTCCAGCTGGTTATCGACGATCAGCCGTGCGTCCCGCCCTTTGACCGTCACCGCGCCGATACCCCCGGTCGGCGGCGGCACTTGCGGGTTTTCCGCGTCCCAGCCGATCGCGAGATCCTCCGCCACGACCAGACCGCCTTCGTCCACGTTCAGCGTTCCGCTCGCATTGCGGCCAACGATGATCTGGCCGTGCCCAAGCAGCGTCGCGCGCTGCACCTGGACCGTGCCGCTGGACCCCGCGTGATTGCCGATCACGAGACACCACGGGTAGATGAGCGGGTCCGCATTCCCGACGCTCACGACGGCGCCGTCCCTGATCGTCAGCAGGCTCGGACCGGCCTGTCCCACGGACATCGGCAGATTGCCGCCGTTGACGACCGCACCTGCGCCCTCCACCACCAGACTCGAGTTCGATCCGCCGAGTTCGGACATTTCAATCGCGTAGTTGTCCGGCGTGTGGCTTCCCGCGATCACGAGAGCGCTGCCCACACCCACCGTCATATTGCCGAACGGGGGAGCGGGCGACTGGATACTCACGACGAAGTGCAGCATCGGCGTAGTCAGCACGGCACCCGGCAGCAAGGTCAACTGCTGTGCATTGACGGGGCTGCCATAGGCCGCGGTGAAGTGCCCCGCGAGTTTGACCGTGCCTGAGATGTACAGGATCTGCGGATTGCCCGTTCCTGTAATCGGCACGGCGGCGCCTTCGATCTGCGCCATGTCCGTGGGGCCGGGCGGCGCACCGGCTGCGGGTGACCAGTTATTGGCTGTCGAGAAATCGCCTGTACTCGCACTTCCTGTCCACTGAAAAACGGCCATGATGATCTCCATTGCACGCGCAACGCGTCGACGTGCAAGGGCGTTCTCCTACCGGCAAGCCTCACCGCTGGCACGCGATGACGCCTATTGCCGTCGTTCAGGACAACCATGCACCGTCAGCGGTTTTGCGAGGCTTTGTTGGTACGGCATGCGCGAGGGGTACCCGCGCCGGCCATCGATCCCCGGAGTCCAGGTCAGCAACCTTTCAATATTGATACATCCGAGTGTGATATTCGCCGCAAGATGGCTTGCTGACAGGCCGATCATGAGGAGCGTCGGCGCGTTCGTCTCTATCGGTGCGAATCGCATCGATATGCTTGCGAAGGGAAGACGGCCGAAGGTTCTGGCTTTTTCACGCTTGTTCCGCCCTTCTTTCACGCGTTTTCTCTCTGGAAAAATGCCTTTTCCCGAGGTTTAATACCTAACCTGCTTTCCCTTAACGGCTGCTTAATGATCGATCTGGATGACATGCGACTGTTTCGCGCTCTCGGTGCGTCACAGTCACTCGCCGCGGCGGCGCGGATGCTGAACCTCACACCGCCCGCCGTCACGGTACGTTTGCAGCGCATCGAAGCACGGCTGGGCGTTCGACTCGTGACGCGCGAAGCGAGAGGCATCTCGCTCACCCATGAGGGCCAGCAACTCGTTCAGGAAGCGCTCGAGATCCTCGAGCGGATCGAGTCGATTGCGTCACGAGTCTCCGGCGAGACAGCCGGCGTCGGCGGTCATTTGCGCGTGGTCGCGCCGTTTGGCTTTGGGCGCGCCCATGTCGCGCCGCTGCTTCGCGACCTGCACCGCGCGCATCCGAATCTCGCGATTTCGCTGATCCTGTCCGACAGTCCGCTCACGGCAGCAGCGGGTGCCGACGTGGTCGTGTCCATCGGCAACCTCAAGGGGTCGTCGTGGGTCGGACACTACCTCGCGCCCAACGAGCGCTTTCTTTGCGCAAGTCCGTCCCTCGCGCGCCGTCTGTCGAAGCTCGACCATCCGTCCCAACTCACACAGTACGACTGGCTGACGTTGCGCGAGAACGACGACGACGTGACCCGCCTGCGCTTCACCCAATCCGAAGCCGACGGCAAACGCGGCGGCAAGTCGGTCACGATCCGGCTGGACGGCGCCTTGTCGTCGAACGACGGCACGGTCGTCAGCGACTGGGCCGTCGACGGCCTCGGCATGGTCGAGCGATCCGAATGGGATGCCGCGCGGCTGATCGCGACGGGAAAACTCAAGCGCGTATTGCCGGCATGGCGGCTTGAAGCGGCCCCCATCATGGCCCTGACGCCCACGCGTCACGGCTTGACGATCCGCCAGTCCGTCTTTCTCGAAACCGCCAAACGAGCCTTCGACCCCGTCCCCTGGCGCAAATGACGTGATGGCCGCTCCATTTAACTGGCCTTAACGATCGCTTTATGCTTCGTTAATCACACGCTGGCTCTGCTCTCCTATAGTGGTTTCCATCCGCACGGCACCCAGCCGATGCCAGCACACCACTGAAGCACAGAATCGCAGCGAGGAGCCGCAGATGGATTTGCCGTCGTTGAACACCCCCGCAGCACTGATTGATGTCGCGCGCATGAAGCACAACATCGAGCGGATGCAGCGGCGTCTGGACGCTCTGGGCGTGCGCTTTCGCCCGCACGTGAAGACCACCAAGTGCGAACAGGTGGTCCGGGCGCAGATCGACGCAGGAGCGCGCGGCATCACCGTGTCCACGCTGAAGGAAGCCGAACAGTTCTTCGCCAGCGGCATGCTTGACATCGTCTACGCCGTGGGGATGGCGCCCGCCAGGCTGCCGCAGGCACTGGCGCTGAGACGGCAAGGCTGCGCGCTGAAAATCGTCGCCGACAGCATCGCCTGCGCGCAGGCCATCGTTTCCTTCGGGCAGGAACATCAGGAAAGCTTCGAAGTCTGGATCGAGATCGATGTGGACGGTCATCGGTCGGGTATCGCGCCCGATGACGACCTGCTCCTCAAGGTCGCGCAGACGCTCACAGACGGCAACATGCACGTGGGCGGTGTGATCGCTCACGCGGGCTCCAGCTACGACTACGACACGCACGACGAACTGGTCCGCATTGCCGAACAGGAGCGTTCGGGCTGCGTGCGCGCCGCACAGCGTCTTCGTGCGGCGGGCGTGCCATGCGAGGTCGTCAGTATCGGCTCGACGCCGACCGCGCTGTCCGCCGAACATCTCGAAGGCGTAACCGAAGTTCGCGCCGGGGTCTACGTGATGTTCGATCTCGTCATGCACGGCGTTGGCGTCAATCAGATGTCGGAAATCGCGCTGAGCGTCCTGACCACCGTGATCGGCCACCAGCGCGAAAAAGGCTGGGCCATCGTCGATGCGGGATGGATGGCCATGAGCCGCGATCGCGGCACGCAACGCCAGAAGCACGACTTTGGCTATGGGGCCGTGTGTCGGGAAAACGGCGAAGTGCTGGGCGACTATGTCATGAGCGGCGCGAATCAGGAGCACGGCATCATTTCCCGATCCGGCGCGCCGGACCACGAGATCGAGACGCACTTTCCGCTTGGAACGCGCCTGCGCATTTTGCCCAATCACGCCTGTGCCACGGGGGCGCAGCATCCGGCCTATCAGGCCATCATGCCAGATGGCACGATTGAAACCTGGCCGAGGTTCTATGGCTGGTGATTCGCCGCTCCGGCGCGTCATATCGAAGCGCGAGCCACATAAAATGCTGCGCGAGCCACGTTAAACGCGGTTTTCATACTCTTTTGAAATTTTTTTCGAGCGTGGTCGCGCGATAGTGAACGCGTAACATGAAGACGCGATCAGCCTCTATGGCGCCCGGCGAAATTTTCCTGATCCGCGCGCGCATCGGACTCGACTGCAAGCCTCTTTCGACGCAGGCAATCTCACCACGGATTAATCGAGGACAGACAGATGGGACGTGCCGCACGAGGATACGCTGCCACTTCAGCGACGACGCCGTTGAGCCTGTTCGACTTCGAGCGCCGCACGCCGCGAAACAATGATGTCGTGATCGAGGTGTTGTACTGCGGCGTGTGTCATTCGGATCTGCATAGCACGCGCAACAACTGGGGCAACGCCAGATATCCGATGGTGCCGGGCCATGAGATCGTCGGAAAGGTCAAGGAACTCGGCGCCGACGTGACGCGTTTCAAGGTAGGCGACGCCGTAGGCGTAGGTTGCATGGTGGATTCCTGCCAGCACTGCAAGACGTGCCGGAATGGCTTCGAACAGTATTGCGAGAACGGTGCGACTTCGACCTACAACAATACCGACCGGCATGATCAATCGCGGACGCAAGGCGGGTATGCCGACCAGATCATCGTGTCGGAGAAGTTCGTCCTCAGGATGCCGGATAACCTCGATCTCAAGGGCGCGGCACCGCTGTTGTGTGCGGGCATCACCTCGTATTCGCCGTTGCGGCACTGGAACGTTGGCGTGGGGTCACGGGTGGCCGTCATCGGCCTGGGCGGCCTCGGTCATATGGCGATCAAGCTGGCCAGCGCGATGGGCGCAGAAGTGACCCTGATCACGCGATCGCCGGGCAAAGAGGCGGATGCCTGCGCGCTCGGCGCTTGCGATGTCGTGCTGTCGAGCGATGCCGAGCAGATGAACGCGGCAAAAAGCCGCTTTGATCTGATTATCGACACCATTCCGTATCAGCACGACCTCAATCCTTACGTTGCCACGCTCGATTCAGGCGGCACGCTGGTGCTCGTGGGCTATTTCGGCCCGCTCGAACCGGCGCTGAATTCGTCGCCGATGGTCTCCAAACGGAAATCGGTGGCGGGCTCGTTCATCGGCGGAATTGCCGAAACGCAAGCCATGCTCGATTTTTGCGGCGAGCATGGCATCACGTGCGAAATAGAAATGATCGATATTCAACAGGTCAACGAAGCCTTCGAGCGGATGCTCCGAAGCGACGTTAAATATCGGTTTGTGATCGATCTCGGCTCGCTGAAGTCCGAGATCTGAAGTCCAGCATTGGGAAGGAATTCTAATGAACCCTGATTGTGCCGTCAGCGCTACGCCTTCAACGCAAGCGCTTCACTATCGAAGCTTCACCCCGGCGGATATTCCGGTGGCGCGTGGTTTGTCGGCTGCCTTCAGTTGGCCGCACCGCGCCGAAGACTGGCAGTTCGCCGCGGAGCAAGGCACGGGATTTGTCGCCGAAGAAAACGGCGTGGTGATTGGCACGGCGTTGTGCTGGAAGTTCGGCGCGGACCGTGCGTCGCTCGGTCTCGTGATCGTCTCGCCGGAACATCAGGGACGCGGCATCGGCCGCAAGCTGATGGAGTGTGTCCTCGAAGCACTGGGGCCGCGCATCACGTTTCTGCACGCCACACCGGCAGGTCGTCCGCTTTACGAAAAGCTCGGTTTCAGCGTGTGCGATTCGCTGGACCAGCATCAGGGAAATGTCGGCAACACTTTGCCTGTCACTTTGCCCGACAGTGAACGACTGCGCAGCGCGACCACCGCCGACTTCCCTGCCCTCATCGAACTCGCGACGCGCGCTTCGGGCCTCGAGCGGAACGCGATGGTGTCCGCATTGCTGAAAACGGGCGACACCGTAGTGCTGGAGCGCGACAAAGAGATCATTGGATTTTCGATCCTGCGACCCTTTGGCAGAGGCCTCGTCATCGGCCCGATGGTCGCGATGGGCTCGCCCGACGATCTTCGTGCGAAAGCCTTGATTGCTTATTGGCTGAACCGCCGCGAAGGCGAATTCATTCGAATCGACGTGCCGGCGGGCGCGAGTCTGACCGACTGGCTGGCCGCGCAAGGACTGAAATGCGTCGATACCACGATCAGGATGGTCCGCAATGCCCCCGCCATCGAGCATCAAGGCGCACCCGATCCGGTCTACCGCTTGTATGGGCTCGTGAGCCAGGCGATGCTCTAGATGCTCCAACACCCCGTTCGACCCGACACGCGACTCATGAAGGAGCGCTAACCGATGCGCGTACCGTTGACCCTCATTGATACCACCCCGACGCTGCCCGATAGCGCCGATGTCGTCGTGATAGGCGCGGGCATCGTCGGCGTATTCACCGCATGGTTTCTCGCGAGGCGTGGCGTCAAAGTCGCGCTGATCGAAAAAGGCAGCGTCGGCGGCGAGCAATCCAGCCGGAACTGGGGCTGGTGCCGGCAACAGAACCGCGATGCGCGCGAATTGCCGATCGCGACCGAAAGCTTGCGTCTGTGGCAGCAGTTCGAGGACGAATCCGGTGAATCCGCCGGCTTTCGCCGCAGCGGTCTGCTGTACCTGAGCAATGACGACGACGAACTCGGAGGATGGACGCGCTGGTGCGAATTCGCACGCACCGCTGGCGTCAGGACCGAGGTACTCGGCAGCAAGCAGGCCAACGAGCGTGCCGCCGCGACCGGGCGCCACTGGAAAGGCGGCGTGTTTGCGCCGACCGACGGCACCGCCGACCCGGCCAACGCCGCGCCGGCTGTCGCGCGCAGCATCATCAGGCTGGGTGGCACGGTGCACCAGAACTGCGCGGCACGCGGCATCGAAACCGAGGGCGGCCGGGTTAGCGGTGTGGTGACCGAGCACGGCGTGATCCGCACGAAGATCGCGGTGCTGTCGGGCGGCGCGTGGGCCTCGACCTTTTGCCGGCAACTCGGCATCCGCTTGCCGCAGGCCACCATTCGCGCGTCGGTCATGTCTGTCTCGCTCGCACGCGGCACGTTACCGGACGCGTTGCACACCAAGGACATCACCATCACGCGACGCGGCGACGAGGCGTATTCCCTCGCCATCAGCGGGCTGGGAAAATTGGACCCTACGCTGCAAAAAGCCCGCTATGCAAAGGACTTTCTGCCGATGGTCGCGCGTCGCTGGCGCAGTCTCAGCCCGGGCGGTCTCGAAGGCGTGCGCGCCGGCCATGAAGGCATGAACCGCTGGCGGCTCGATCAGCCCACGCCGATGGAAAAGATGCGCGTGCTGGACCCCGGTGTCGATCAAGCCACCCTCAACGAGATTCACAGGCGCGCAATCGAGCTCTGCCCGGTGATCGGCGAAGCACGCGTGGCCGCTTCCTGGGCCGGCTATATCGACATGACGCCGGACGGCATCCCCGCCATCGGCGAAGTACAGTCGCTGCCTGGCTTCGTGCTGGCCGCCGGACTCAGCGGCCACGGTTTCGGCATTGGGCCGGGATGCGGTCACCTGGTGGCGGATCTGGTCACCAGCGCGACGCCGATTGTCGATCCCGCGCCTTACCGTCCGGAGCGGTTCGAAAAATCGGTGTGGGGCAAAGTCGCCGACTTCTGACAGCAGCTTGCACTTTCGCCTGCACGCTTTCCGCCTCTGGCGGCCGTAGCGTATCGACTCAAAGGACACCCAGCAATGCAATCACCGCTTCATCATCTGATTCAGGCCAACCATCTCGAGCGGTTTTTTATCGACGGCGAATGGGTGACGCCATCCGGCACAGCGCGCGCCGCCGTGGTTTGCCCGTCAACGGAAGAGACGCTCTGCGAGATCCCGCTTGGGGACGCGAACGACGTCGAACGGGCCGTGCAGGCCGCACGCAAAGCGTTCGTGAGCTGGCCGATGACATCGCCGCAAGCGCGCGCCGCGCTGCTTGACCGCGTTCATGCGCTGTTTCTCGAACGGGCCGAGCTGTTCGCGACGGCCCTCTCGATGGAAATGGGCGCGCCGATCAACTACGCGCGCACTGCACACGTGCCGCTCGCGGCCGAACACATCCGCGTCGCCCGCGACAACCTGGCGACCTACCCATTCGTCGTCCAGCGTGGCACCACCGCCAT
This sequence comes from Paraburkholderia sp. GAS41, assembly GCF_050436545.1. Lineage (NCBI taxonomy): Bacteria > Pseudomonadati > Pseudomonadota > Betaproteobacteria > Burkholderiales > Burkholderiaceae > Paraburkholderia > Paraburkholderia sp. GAS41. The sequence continues at coordinate 160,386 of NZ_JBNDMK010000008.1, read as the reverse complement.
TGCCCGCGAGCCGATCGGCGTATGCGCGCTCATCACGCCGTGGAACTGGCCGATCTATCAGATCACCGCGAAGGTCGGACCGGCGCTGGCTGCCGGCTGCACCGTCGTGCTCAAGCCGAGCGAGTTGTCGCCGTTGAGCGCCCTGCTGTTTGCGGAAGTCGTCGCTGATGCGGGCATTCCCGCGGGCGTATTCAACCTCGTGAGCGGCACGGGTCCGGAAGTGGGGACGGCCCTCGCGTCCCATCCGTTGGTCGACATGGTGTCGATCACCGGTTCGACGCGCGCGGGCGTGCTGGTGGCACAGGCCGCCGCGCCGACGCTCAAGCGTGTCGCGCAGGAACTCGGCGGCAAGTCGCCGAACGTCGTCTTGCCCGATGCAGATCTGCCTCGCGCCGTAGCGCTCGGCGTAGCGGCTGCGTTTCGCAACATGGGACAGTCGTGCAGCGCGCCCACCCGTCTGATCGTCCCGCGCGGCGTCATGGCCCAGGTCGACGAACTCGCCGCGGCGGCGACCCGGCAGATGGTGGTCGGCGATCCTTTCGCGGAGGCGACGACCCATGGTCCGCTGGCGAATCGCGCCCAGTTCGGCCGGGTGCAGCAGATGATCGAAGCGGGTATCGACAATGACACGAAGCTGATCGCGGGCGGCCCCGGCAGACCCGCCGGATTGAGCCACGGTTTCTATGCACGACCGACGATATTCTCCGACGTGCGCACCGACATGCCGATTGCCCAGCAGGAGATCTTCGGGCCCGTCCTCGCGATCCTGGCTTATGACACGATCGAAGAAGCGATCACCATCGCGAACGACACCGTGTACGGCCTCGGTGCGCATGTTCAGGGCTCGGACAAGGCGCAGATGCGCGCAGTCGCCGCGCGCATCCAGTCGGGCCAGGTGCATCTGAACTACCCGGCGTGGGATCCGCAAGCGCCGTTCGGCGGTTACAAGCAATCCGGGAATGGACGCGAGTACGGGATCGAAGGCATGGAAGAGTACATGGAGGTGAAGTCGATCCTCGGGTATTACAATTGAACGACCATTGAACGACCGTGAGGCGTCACGCCATGGCGCCGCCACTCTGAAACCGTACGGCTTCGCAAGGGATTGAAATTGGAAACCGCCGATCTTCCCGATACATCGTTGAGCGCGCATCAGCTGCATTGGGCGAAGTTGCGCCGCGACCTTCACGCGCATCCCGAGTTGCGCTTCGAAGAACACAGGACGGCTGACGTCGTCGCGCGTGAGCTTGAGGATCTCGGCTATACGGTGTCGCGCGGGCTCGGCGGGACCGGCGTGGTCGCGAGCCTGCCCGGCGCGAATCCAGATTGGGGCATCGTGCTGCGAGCGGACATGGACGCGTTGCCCATCCACGAGGCCAACGATTTCACGCACGCGTCCGGCACGCATGGAATCATGCATGCGTGCGGACATGACGGCCACACGGTGATGTTGCTGGGCGCCGCGCGTATCCTGAAGGGCATGCCGCAATTGCCCGGCAGCGTTCATTTCGTGTTTCAACCAGGAGAAGAAGGCGGCGCGGGCGCACGCAAGATGATCGACGATGGACTGTTCGCGCAGTATCCCACCGAGGCGGTGTTCGGCATGCACAACTGGCCAGGCTTGCCAGCCGGGCATTTCGGTTTGCGTACCGGCCCGATCATGGCGGCCGGCTCGCGCTTTCGGATCACCATCACCGGCAAGGGCGGTCACGCGGCGCAACCGCATCTTGGCCTCGATCCGATTCCGCTCGCCTGTTCGATGGTGCTGCATTGTCAGACGATTGCGGCACGTCACAAGGACCCGGTCGACCCCGCCGTGATCTCCGTCTGCATGATCCACGCGGGCGATACCGACAACGTCATTCCGGACAGCGCCGAGTTGCGCGGAACGATCCGCACGCTGTCCTCGGAGTTACAGCAACAATTACAGCGCGACATCCAGCGCATGTGCGAAGGGCTCGCAGCCGCTCATGGGGCGCAGGTCGAGGTCACCTACTTCCAGTACTATCCCGCGACCATCAACACGCGGGCCGAGACCGCGCTATGCGAAGCGGTCATTCGCGCGAGTTTCGGCGATCAAAGGACGCATGCCGACGTGCCGGCCAACATGACATCGGAAGACTTCGGCTTCATGCTGGAAAAGCGGCCCGGCACCTATGTGTTGATCGGCAACGCCCACGTCGGTGCGAGCGCGCCGGGTCTGCACAACCCGAAGTACGACTTCAACGACGACATCATTCCGGCCGGCGTCCGCTACTGGATCGCACTGGCACAGCAGTATTTCCAGACGCGCGAGCCGGGGGGGGTGAGCAGCGGTTGAACCGGGATGAGTGGCGAGACATCGCAGCACGCGCAGGCGCCACCTCAAGAACCTCACGAACCTCGCGAACCTCTCGAACGCCAGCAGCCGCCACGCACCGCAGGAAACCGTCGACAACGGTTTCCCGCGGCACGCCATCACATCAGCCCTGCCACCACACATACTCGCCGAAGCAGAATCCCATCAGCCCGCCGGTCGGGATCGACCCGAGCCCCTGGAGACGCTTGTCGTAGCCGTCCAGCAGACTGATGAACGACGGAATGCCGATGCCCCCTTCGTTGCAGACGATCACCTGCATGTCACCGTATATCTGCTTGCGTTTTGCTTCGTCGGTTTCGGCGCGCGCGGCGATCAGCAGCTGATCGAATTTCGGATTGTTCCAGCCCGACTCGTTCCACGGCGCGTCCGATTTGAAGAACTGTGTGAACAGCACATCGGCGCTCGGACGCGGGTTGATGCTGCCGAATCCCAATGGATGCTTCATCCAGTGATTGGACCAGTAGCCATCGGCCGGAACGCGATTCACGGTGAGATTCACGCCGATCTTTTGCGCCGACTGCTGCATCAGCACCGCCATCTCGATCGAACCATTGGCGTCCGACGTGGCATAGATCGGTGGAATCGGCGTACCGATTGCACCGGCCTTTTGCAGGTAGAACTTCGCCTTGTCGAGATCGTACGGACGCTGCGGCAGCGACGCATTGAAGTAACGATGGCCCGGCGGAATCGGCTGGTCGTTGCCGATCACCGCGTAGCCGCGAAAGATTGCCGTGCGGACCTGCTCGCGATCGAACAGGTACTTCATGCCGAGCACGAAATCCGGATTGCCGGTCAGCGTGTTGTCGTGCCGCATGATGAGGTCGGTGTACAAGCCGGACTTGGTTTCCTTGACCGCATAGCCGGCCGTCGATGCCACCCGCTGCGTCGCACGCGGGTCGACGGCGCTGATCAGATGCACGTCGCCCGACAGCAGCGCGTTGACGCGCGCGGAGTCGTCGCTGATCCCGATCAGTTCCACCTGATCGAGATACGGCTTCCCCGGCTTCCAGAAGCCGTCGTTGCGCACGCCGATCGTCGACACGCCGGGCTTGAACGATTTCAGCTTGTACGGGCCGGTGCCGACGGCGGTCGTGAAATCGCTCGTGCCGTCCTTGATGATCACCAGTTGCGGCGTCGCCAGAATCACCGGCAGGTCCGCGTTCGGCACGGTCAGCGTGATCGTCACTTCGTCGGGACCGGTCGCCTTGACGTCGGCGAACTGGTCAGCCACCGACTTGACCTTCGACCCCGTCGCCGGGTTCTTGTGACGCAGCAACGAATACACGACGTCAGCCGGAGTGAGCGCCTTGCCGTCCGTAAACGTCACGCCTTTGCGCAGCTTGATGACCCACGTCTTCGCGTCGCTGGTATCGAGCGACTGGGCGAGGTTCATCTGCGGCGTCAGGCTTTCGTCCAGCTGCGTGAGGCCGCTATAAAAGAGAAAGAAGCGGATGTAGTCGGGGCCTGCGGAACCCTTCGCGGGATCGAGTGTGTCGGCCGTCGAACTCGATTCGTAAGCCACCCGGATCTTGCCGCCCCGCTTCGGCGCATCGGCTGCGAAGGCGTTTTTCGCGCCGGCCAGCAGCCCGCCTGCGCCGCTCGCCATCATGCCGCCTGCAGCCAGCATACGCATCATGTCGCGGCGAGTGACGCCACCCTGTTTGATATCGTCGTCGTTCATACGAGTGCTCCTGAAAACATTCGGGAAGGAATGTGCGTCGGTAGTGCTGCAGCTTGTCGTACACGCCTGCCAGCGGCGTTTAAACCAGAGCCAACCTGCTCGTTGCCGCGTCCCCGGTCACCCCGATCGAGAAGCGCTCGTCATGATTGAATTTCAACATTCCAGAATATCGAGAGTGTTCCGTTCGATGCCACCACGCCAGCACAAGCGATCGTTTTAGCGATGCTTTTCAGCATCAATTGCTGTGCCGGCCACGGCGAGACCCGCTGCGGACGCTCAACAGGGACCCAGAGAGGGTCGCGCCACATAATTGCCCGGCGTCACACCGACGGTGCGCCGGAAATGACGGCCGAGATGGCTCTGGTCGAAAAAGCCCACCTCGGTCGCCACCACCGACGGCGGCACACCATTACGCAGCAGGGTCTGCGCATGCCGCACGCGCACCAGACAGACATAGCGATGCGGCGAGATGCCGACTTCCTGGCGAAACAGCGTCGCAAACCGCGATACGCTCAAGCCCGCCGTCGCGGCGAGCATCGCCAGACTGACCGGCTGCGCAAACGAGGCTTCGATGAACGCCATCGCTCGCGCCACCGCGCGCGACGGTGCTCCCGGTTCGCTAACCGGACGTTCGCCTGCGGCATAGATGAGCATTTTCGCCACGATTGTCTGCGCTACGCGACGAGCGGCGCGGCGTTCGCCGCAACGGCGAAGCGCTCGATCGCGAAAGGCTCGATGGGGGTACGGGTCGCGCCGGTGTCGATCAGTTCGGCCATCACGTCGCCGACGCCCGGCCCGAGCTGGAAACCGTGTCCGCAAAAACCGAAGGCGTAGTACAGACCGTCCACCTTGCCACTGCGTCCCATGATCGGACGGTCGTCCGGCATGTAGCCTTCGACGCCGCTCCATACGCGAATGATGTTCAGGCGTGACAGCGCCGGCGCCACGCGCGCCGCCTGGCGGAACTGCAGCAGCGTGCTCTCGGGCAACACTTTCGCGCGACGTTCGTCGAGAAAAGCGGGACCGCGCGCGCAACCGCCGATCACGATGTTGCCGCGCTTCACCTGACGAAAGTACACGACTTCTTCGATATGCGGCGACGACACGCCGACCACGGGCGTGAGACCGTACGGTACCGGTTCGGTGACCGCCATCTGCGGGCCATGAATCGCAATCGGCACGGCTTCGCCGAACTGCGCGCTCAGCCGGCTGCCCCACGCGCCGGCGGTGATCAGCAGGTTCGGCGCGCAGAATACGCGGCCGTCGATGCTGGTTGCGCGGAACGTGTCGCCGTCTTTCTCGACCGTCGCGATCTCGGTGTTTTCCTCGATCTGCGCCCCGGCTCTCACCGCCGCGCGCCCAAAAGCCGGTGCTGCAAGACGAGGATTGGCGTGTCCGTCGATCGGCGCATGCGAGGCGGCCCGCACCTCCGGGCCCAGAAACGGAAACTTCGCGCGCATCGCGGCGCCCCGATAGACATCGAGCTTCAGACCATACTGTGCGGCTTCACGCGCGTACACGTCGAAGGCTTCGTCCTGTTCCTGCCGATAGCACACGCGAATATGACCGGTCGCCAGGAACTCGGCATCATGACCGATCAGCTCCGGCAGTTTTCCCCAGATTTCGCGCGAGCGATTCGCCAGCGGCAACTGCGGCAGATAGCGGCCCTGCCGGCGGACGTTGCCGAAGTTGACGCCGCTCGCCTGCTGACCGACCAGGCCGCGTTCCAGCAGGATCACCGAGCGGCCGCGCTGACGCAGAAAGAACGCCGCCGCGACACCCATGAACCCGCCACCCACGATCACGACATCTGCCTCGGTCCGTTTCATTCTTCCTCCACCGTGCTGGCTGCATTCGACGGTGCCGCGGCCGGGACCGCTGCCACGGGTTGCCAGCCGGCCACCGTCGACATCGCGAACGGCTTGACCGGTGCCTGCCCGCGCAAGCGGCCGACCTGTTCGAGCGGCACGCCCGCCGCATCGGCAATGACCTCGGCCGCCGCGTGGCCGCAGTAGCGGCCCTGACAGCGCCCCATGCCGACCCGGCTGAACGCCTTCGCGCGATTCGCTTCGCGTGCGCCTTCGTCGCGAATCACGCGGCGCAATTCGCCCGCACTGATCCCTTCGCAACGGCACACGATCGTATCGTCGGACAAGCGCGCGGCCTGTTGCGCAGGCCAGGGAAATGCCTGCGCAAGCCCGGCGCGAAACCGGTCCATCTTCGAACGCTCGCGAGCGAGCGAGGCGACCTGCGAGGCGTCGACGGAATGTCCGAGGTCCTGCAACACGGCGAGCGCAGCGAGCTTGCCGGCGATCTCCGCGCCATCGGCGCCGAGCACACGCACGCCGTCCCCAGCCAGATAGACGCGCTCGATCGAACTGCGGCCCATCGGGTCGAGTTGCGGCAACCACTGACGCGTCGACGCATCGAACTCGAACGCGCAGCCAGCGAGGTCCGCAAGCTGCGTTTCAGGGCGCAGGTGATAACCCATCGCGACGGCATCGCAGGCGATCTGCTGATGCGCGCCGCGCTTATCGCGATAGCTGACGGATTCGACGCCGCGTTCGGCGTCGCCGTGAATCTCCAACGGCTCAACGCCCTGCTCGATCTTCACGCCGCGCTTCTTCAGCGACGCCACGAGCGCCGCTCCCTTGCGCAGCACGTCGGGCCGCGCGAGCAGCTTCGGCAGCGCTCGCAGACGCTTGCCGGCGGGCGACGTGTCGAGCACGGCGGCCACCTTTGCGCCGGCCTGCACGTACTGGTTCGCGACCAGATACAGCAGCGGCCCGGAGCCCATGAACACCACGTTGCCGCCGATCGAACAGGCTTGCGCCTTCAGCGCGATCTGCGACGCGCCAAGGCTGTAACTGCCGGCCAGTTGCCAGCCCTTGACCGGCATCAACCGGTCCGTCGCGCCGGGACACAGGACCAGCGCGTCGAACGCATGATGGTTGGCCACACCGTCGCGCGCCGTATAGAGCTTGCCGCCGGAGACGTTCCACGCGAGGGTCTCCGGCGCGTAGTCGACCTGCGCGCGCAACCGCTCGAAACTCTCATGCAGACTCTGCGCACTGGCCGCTTCGGTGCCATAGAGCTTGCTATAAGGCCGCAAAAACTGTTCGGGCTGGCGACGATAGATCTGCCCGCCATCGCGCCGGCTTTCGTCGATCACGAGGGGCCGCCGGCCCGCCGCGACCAGCGCCTCCGCACAGCGAATCCCGGCCGGTCCGGCACCGACGACGATTACACGAGGTTGGGCCATTGCAGCTCCGGTTGTCGGGTGACGACATCGAGTGTCTCGCTGAGCACCGTCGTGCAGGCGCGAATCCGTTGACCATCGGCAGTCCAGACCCAGCAATCCTGGCACGCGCCCATCATGCAGAAACCCGCGCGCACTTCCGGACCGAACTCGGACTGCCGCACGTGACCGGTATTGCACAACATCGCCACGAGCAGCGTGTCGCCTTCGAGACCGTCGACCACTTCGCCGTCGATACGAAACGAGACGGTCGCGCGGCCGGTTTCGGCGAGCCGGACGAATCTGGACTTCATGCGTGTGACTCCAGTTGCGCGCCGACGCCGCGACGCAGAGCGTGAATGTCGTTGAAGGCCGGCATGGTCATCAATGCAGGATGTCCTGCAGACGGTAATACGCGCCGACCAGCGGCAGAAACCACGCGTGCCCGAAGTGTCCGGGGATAGCCGGCCATTCCAGATCGCGCCAGGGGTTGCCCGCGCCCGCACCGTAGAGCACATCGGCCATCACCCGGCCCATGTGTACCGACATCTGCACGCCATGGCCGCTATAACCCATCGAATAAAAAAGACCCTCATGCTGACCCGCGCGCGGCAGACGGTCAGCGGTGATATCGACCAGACCGCCCCAGCAGTAGTCGAGCCGCACCTTCGCCAGTTCGGGGAAATACGCGGCCATGCCGGCGCGCAGAATCTGGCCGCTCTTTTCATCGGAGCTGGGACTCGACATCGCAAAACGCGCGCGGCCGCCGAACAGCAGCCGGTTATCGGGCGTCACGCGAAAGTAGTTGCCGATATGGCGCGAGGTCACATACGCGCGACGATTCGGGAACAGGCGATTCAGTTGCTCGGCCGGCAACGGTTCGGTCACCACGATAAAGCTGCCCACCGGCGCGATGCGTCGGCGAAACCACTGGAACGGTCCGAGCTGCGATGCGCCGGTTGCCACCAGCACCCGATCCGCGCGGATCGTGCCGCGCGCGCAGGTAATCTCGTAGCGTTCGCCGTCGAGCCGTTTCATCTGCGTGACGGGGGCCTGCTCGAAGATTCGCGCGCCGTGCCGCACCGCAGCCTGCGCGAGCCCGACGCCGAATTTGCCCATGTGCATCTGCGCGCCGTTGCGCTGCAACAGGCCGCCGTAAAAACCATCCGAGCCGACCTCGTCGCGCAGACGCTCGCGCGGAATCAGTTCGATGTTCTGATCGACTTCGCGCAGCAGGACCTCATAGGTCTTTTCGAGCTTTGCGAAATGCTCAGGCTTGGCGGCCAGCTTGAGCTTGCCGGTACGGAGAAAATCGCAATCGATCCGCTGCGTGGTGACGATCGAATCGACCGTCGCCACGGCACTCTCATACGCGCGATAGAACGCCTTTGCCTGCGGCGCACCGATCTTCTGCGCCAGCGACGCGTAGTCGTGCGCGAGGCCGGTGTTGCACTGGCCGCCGTTGCGCCCCGAGGCTTCGCCGGCGATCTGCCCGGCTTCGAGGACCGTCACCTCTACGCCGCGCGACGCGAGTTCGAGCGCCGCCGACAAGCCGGTGAAACCGCCGCCAATCACGACGACCTCGGCGTGTCCCTCCACCGGTCCTTCGCGACCGCCGCGAAAGGCCGGGCGGGTATCCAGCCAGTACGATTCGAGTTTCATCCCATCCCTTCAGCGACGTTCAGCGAGGTTCACGTTGACCAGCAGGCGCTCACGGTATGACGGCACCCGCATCTACAGACCAACCACGCCCGCCAGCCCGCCGATGTCCTTGATTTCCGTGTAGTTGTAGAACGGTGTTGACGGCTCATGGCCGCGCGCCACGAACACCTTGTTCATCACACCGAGATCGTTAGCCGACATCAGGTCGTAGCGCAGGCTCGACGACACATGCAGGATATCCTCGGGACCGCAGCCGAGATTGTCGAACATATATTCGAACGCCTGCAGACGCGGCTTGTACGCCTGCGCCATCTGCGCAGTGAAGACCTTGTGGAACGGCGCGCCGAGCTTGTCGACGTTGCTCTGGATCTGGTCGTTTGACGCGTTCGACAGGATCACGAGCGGGATTTCCTTCGCCACCTTCGCGAGGCCTTCCGGTACGTCCGGATGCGGACCCCACGTGGGCACGGCGTCGTAGAACTTCTGCGCTTCGGCGTCGATATATTCAATGTTCCAGCGCTTGAGGGTACGGCGCACGGCGTTCTTCACGACCTCCTGATACGGCTTCCACGCGCCGAGCACTTCGTCGAAACGGTATGCCGAGAAGTCCTTGACGAACTGGTCCATCCGCTCGGCCGGAACGCGGTCGGCGAAGATATCGCGCGCCAGGTCGCCCATACGAAAGCGGGTGAGCGTGCCGTAGCAGTCGAACGTGATGTATTTGGGTTTGAAACGGGTCATGTCGAGTCCCTGTAGTCAGCGAAGATCAAGCCAGAGCCGGAAACGGGCGCGTTCTGAAACCGCGCCGGCGCAACGAACGTCAACGACACGCCGCCGTTGAACCTCAGCGTGCCGGCAGCGCGGCGCGGGAGAAAGCCGTTCACAGCGTCGCTTGCTGAGAAACATTAAATCACCTCAAAAAAGCCGAGTTACCGTGTATTGGCGGCCTGGCGGCACAGAATCCACCGTTTTTCGCGCCCTGTGCAGCACACTATGCGGCACGGTTTTAACGGGCTTTTTGTGCCGTCGCGGCCGGTGTCACGCGCCGTCCGTGAGGTCGATCAGCACGCTCTTGAAGCGCAGATTCGCCTCGAATGCCTGGCGGCCCAAATCCTTGCCGATGCCCGACTGTTTGTAGCCGCCGGTCGGGATCACGAAATCGGCCGTGCGCCCGTAGCGGTTGATCCACACCGTACCGGCTTCGATGCCGCGCATCATGCGCAGCGCGCGGCCCAGATTCGCCGTGTGCACGCCCGCTGCCAGACCGTACTTTTCATGCGCGGCAAGCGCGAGCGCTTCGTCGTCGTCATCGAAGGTCTGGACGGTCAGCACCGGCCCGAAAATCTCCTCGCGCACCGCTTCGGATGCCGGGGTCACGCCGGTCAGGATGGTCGGCGCGTAGAACGCGCCGTCGCCGTCCAGTTCGATCCGCGCGCCGCCCGCGGCCGCCTGCGCCCCGCTTTCGAGTGTGCGGCGCACGATGCCGTCGATCCGTTGCAGTTGCGGCGCCGAGATGATCGGCGGCAAGGTGGTGCCCGGCGCCCAGGTCTTGCCCGGCTTCAGCGCAGCGAACGCACTGGCGATGCCGTCGATCAGACGCGGCGCGGCACTGCGCTCGACCATCAGTCGCGAGCCCGCCACGCACACTTGCCCTGCGTTGCCGGCAATCGCGGCCGCGACGCGGCGCGCCACCCGGTCGAGATCCGGCGCATCGGCAAACACGAGTTGCGGGCTCTTGCCGCCCAGTTCCAGCGTCACGGGCTTGGTGCCGCTCTGCGCGCAAGCCGCCATGATCGCCGCGCCAGTTTGCGTCGAGCCGGTGAAGGTGACTTTCGCAACCTTCGGATGACGGCACAGTGCGTCGCCCGTCGTCCGCCCATCGCCTTGCACGACATTGAAGATGCCCGGCGGAATGCCGGCTTCGATCGCCAGTTCAGCCAGGCGCAGCACCGAAAACGGCGTCAGCTCCGAAGGCTTGAGCACGACCGCATTGCCCGCCGCGAGCGCCGGTGCGATCTTCCACGAAGCCATCACGAGCGGGAAATTCCACGGCGCAATCGCGGCGATCACGCCATACGGTTCGGCGATCGTCATGCCCAGATGATCGGGCCGGGTCGCAGCAACCTCGCCGCCGATCCGGTCCGCGAATTCGCTGTAGAAGCGGATGCCTTCGGCGGTGAAGGGGATGTCCCAGCGCGCCGCGTCGGCGATCGGGCGCGTCGAGCCGAGCGCTTCGAGCGGCGCGAGGGTCGCCAGATCGGCTTCGATCAGCTCGGCCCAGCGGCGCATCGTGCGGGCCCGCTCACGTGGCGCACGGCGCGTCCAGTCGCTGGTTTTGAACGCGCGCCATGCGTCTTCCACCGCGCGGTCCACCAGCGCCGCATCGGCGAGCGGCACCGCCGCATAAAAGACGCCGTCGGAAGGCCGGGTGACGTCGAGTGCGCCGTTGCCATCCACATACTGGCCGCCGATGAAATGCGCGCTGCGCACGCTGACTCGATTGGGGTCGAAGCTTTCCATTCTATGCGTTCCAGATAAGCGCATTCAACCGCGCGCATTCAACTGTGGATACTCGCGACGCAGCTCCGCGAACATCGTCTGCACGATCTCGCCGCCGCCCTCTTCCAGGAGAGCCGGATCGGACGCGATCCGCTTATCGAGCGCGTCGAACAGCCGATGCTTGATGAAGTAACGCCACTGCACCGGCACGTCTGCGAGGATCGCGGTCAACGCGGCATAGCGTTCGCGGGTCCACTTCGCCTCGAACGCCTCGCGATACGGGCCGAACGAAAACTCAGGCGCCGCCGCGGTGCCAAGTCGCGCGCGTGCTGCGTCGCGCAATTGTTGTGTGCGTGCCGCATCCAGGGTGTCGCCGTCGAGCGCGACGCCGTAGACATCGCGCGCTTCAGCCACGCTCACATAGCCGCGTAAAACATCCTCGCGCACTTTCTGCGGATCGCGATCGGTGGGCCGGCCATAGCCTCCCGCGCCCGCGCCGACCAGCCGGATCACATCGCCCGGCATGCAGACGACCAGATCGTTGTTATCCAGTTCTTCCGCGTGCGGCGTATCCGGATTGCGCGTGAAGCGCGCGTTGCCACCGGCGTGCCCGCCGCGGATGCCCCACGAGGCAAAGCGCGTGCGGTCGCGGTTACGCGCGGTTACGAGCGTATTCGGCGAGAACACCTTGAATTCCATCACGAGGCCCTGACCGCCGCGATACTGCCCCGCACCGCCCGAACCGGGCGCCACGCCATAGCGGGTGATGCGGATCGGCACCTCGGTTTCGTTGATCTCGACCGGCGTGTTGCGCAGGAACGCATTGTTGGCACCCGAGCCGTCTTCGCCGTCGTCCGATAGACTCCCGCCTGCGCCGCCGCCGATGGGTCCGATCGACGCCATCACCGTCGCGCCCTGGCGGTCGAGCGTCTTCACGCTGAGAATCGACAGACCGCCCGCCGGGCAGGCCGCGAGCCGGTCCGGGACCGCCTGCGCGAACGCGCCGAAGGTCAGCAGATGCAGCAGCTTGCAGGTCAGGCTGCGCATGCCAACCGCCGCCGGTTTGGTCGCATTGACCACGGTGCCGGCTGGCAGGATGCAGCGCGCGGCGCGTAGCAGCCCTGTGTTGAGCAGGATGTCGGGATTGAGCGTGTACAGCACATAGACGAACCCGACCAGTGCGAGTGCATGGCGCTCCCGGCCGCCAGTCGGAATGTTGAGCGACGACTGCAGTTGCGGGTCGCTGCCGGTGTAATCCAGCTCCGCCGAGCCGCCCCTGATCCGCAACGTGAGCGCGACGCGCATTGGTTTGCCGCGCACCGAATCTTCGTCGGCGTATTCGGCGAAGAAATAGTCGCCGTCTGGAATGCCACGCAAAATCGTGCGCGCCTGCTCTTCCGAATAGTCGAGCAGCGCGCCCATGCCGGCCTTGAAACCGTCGATGCCGAACCGCTCGATGATCTCCAGCACGCGCCGCTCGCCGGTATGCAGCGACGCCAGTTGCGCCTGCAGGTCGCCGATATTCTGCCCCGGCACGCGCACGTTCGCCGCCATGATCTTCACGATCGAATCGTCGAACACCCCTGCGCGCACGATCTTGCACGGCGGAAAGCGAATCCCTTCCTGTTCGATTTCCGTCAAGGTGCGCGACAGCGAAGCGGGCACCGCGCCGCCCATATCCGTGTTGTGAATATGACCGCCGACGAAACAGATCAGCTCGCCGCCATGAAACACCGGCTTCCAGATCACGATATCGGGCGTGTGGGTGGCGACGAAACCGCTATACGAGTCGTTGGTCATGCAGATGTCGCCCGGCTCGTAGTTGTCGATCATCGCGATCACCGGGCCGTAGTCGAGACCGACATACCATGTGGCGCCGAGCGTTTTGGGCGACGCGAACGTGAGGCCCTCCGGCGTCATGATGGCGCAGGAGAAATCCTCGGTTTCCTTGACGAACGTCGAGTGCGCGGTACGCACCAGCGTGTACGCCATGCTCTCGGCTGCGGCCACGCAGTAGTTGGCGAAAATCTGCAGCACTGCCTTGTCGAATTGCATTGCGATGCTCCGTCCGAAATCAGTTGACGACCGTGAAGACCAGATTGCCGTATTCGTCGACACGACCGCGATAACCCGGCAGCACGCTCGTCGTGCAATCGTCCTGCGCGATCACCGCGGGGCCTTCGATCTGCTGACCCGCCTTCAGGTCGGCGCGGTGGTAGAGCGCGGCGTCGTGGAACACGGCGTCCATGAAGACGCGAATCGTGCCCGCCGGCGTCGGCGGCTGATCGCTCGACTCGATGGCTTGCAGCTTCGGTTTGGGCGTCGCCGCGGTGATCACGAGACGCAGCGCGACCACCTGAACGCTGGCCGCGGCATCGCGATGACCGTATAAGCGTTCGTGCTCGCGATGAAACGCTTCACGCACTGCGCCGAGATCCTGGTCGGAGAGCCAGCCGGTCTCGAGCGGCGTATCGATTTCGAAAGACTGGCCCTTGTAACGCATATCCGCCGAAACGACGATGCGCGCCGCGCCGGCGTCGCCGGTCTGGCCGCTCATCCAGGCGCGCGCCGACGTCTCCAGCGCGCGGACGTCGTCGGCAAGACACGCCATCGAGGCGCTATCGAGGTCGTAATAGGTCGTCTTGACGAAGTCATTTCGGGTGTCCGCGATCAGCCCGCCAAGCGCGCTCAGCACGCCCGGCGCGGTCGGCACGACGATCTCTTCCATGCCGATCGCGCGGGCGAAGTAGCACGCGAGCATCGGTCCCGCGCCGCCGAACGGCAGCAGCGAAAACGTGCGTGGGTCGATGCCGAAACGCGACACGATCCGGCTCACGCCGGCATACATGCCCGACACCGCGACGTTGACGATCGCCTCGGCGGTCTTGTAGACGTTGCTGCCAAGCTGGTTGGCGAGCACCTCGACGGCACGGTGGGCCGCGTCGTGATCGACCTTCACCGAGTTGTAGCCGAGGCTCGCGTTGCCGATGACTCCGAGCACGACGAACGCGTCGGTGATGGTCGCGCGTGTGCCGCCGCGTCCATAGCAGACCGGGCCGGGATTCGAGCCCGCGCTTTCCGGGCCGACCTTGAGCACGCCGAAATCGTCGACCCATGCAATCGAGCCGCCGCCATCGCCGATCGACGATACCGAGACCGATGGAATGTGAATCTGGAAGTCGCCGATGTATTCGCCGCTCGCGTATTGCGGCTCGCCATCGACGATCAGCGCGACGTCGGCCGTCGTGCCGCCGATGTCGAGGCTCATGCATTGTTTCAGACCGCTTTGCCGCGCGACGTACGCCGCGCCGATCACGCCCGAGGCGGTGCCCGACAGGATCATCTGCACGCAGTTGGTCTTGCCCGCTTCCGCGCTCATCACGCCGCCGTTCGACTTGGTGACTTTCATGTCGGCGCGGACACCGGTTTCGAGCAGCGCGCGTTGCAACGAGCTGAGATAGTGCGAGACCTTCGGCTGCACATAGCCGCCGATCACCGCCGTCGAGGTGCGTTCATATTCGCGGATGATCGGCCACACGTCGCTTGAACACGACACGAAAAAGCCGGGCAGCGCGCGCTCGATGAGCGCTTTCACTTCATGTTCGTGCGCCGGATTGCGATACGAATGCAACAGCGACACGACCACACCTTCACAACCGGCGCGCTGCAGATTCGCGGCGGCCTCGAGCACGCTGGTTTCGTCGACCGGCGTCTCGACCAGCCCCTCCGCCGTCAGCCGCTCGACCACGCCGAACACGCGCTCGCGCGGCACCAGCGGCGCGGGGCGCTTCGACAGCAGGTTGTACATGTCCGGACCCTTGAGGCGCGCGAGGTCGAGCACGTCTTCGAAGTGGCGCGTCGTGATCAGACCGAGGCGCAGACCCTTGCGCTGCACGACGGCGTTCACGCCAACCGTCGTGCCGTGCGTGAAGTAATCGACATCGCGCGGCGCAATCCCGTAGCGTTCGGCGAGTTGCTCCATCCCGCGCAGCACTTCGCTGCCCGGACTGTCGGGCCGCGAAAAAACCTTGAGCGTTTTCAGCTCGCCGGTCGCGTCGTTCAGCACGGCAAAATCCGCGAACGAGCCGCCGATATCCACCCCGATTCTCAAGCCCATGACGTTTCCTTTTCGTAAAACCGCTTTGCCAGCTTCCCCGCATCAGGCGCGCTCCACATGTTCCACCGACAGCGGTTCGAGTGGCGCCTGGAAGCGGATCAGTTCAGCCTCGCTGCCATGACACAGCACCTGGGCGCCGTTTTCGAGCGTGCGCAGCGTTGGCGTGGTCCGGTTGCATACACCGTCGATGCGCATCGAACAGCGCGAGACGAACGTGCACAGCTCCGGACTGTCGTTCGACGGCCCGATGGGCGTCAGTTCGCGGTGACAGCGTTCGCTCGCTTCATCGAGCCAGCCCGCGCGCAACTCCGGCGCCGACGACACCAGCAGATGCGAATACGGATGGAACGGCGGCGCCGACAACGCGGCGCGATTGCCTGTCTCGACGCGATGACCGGCATACAGCACGACGATGTCGTCGCTGATGGCGCGGACCTTGGCGATGTCATGCGTAATGAACAGATACGACACGCCGAGCTTCTTCTGCAGATCGCGCAGCAGATCGAGAATCGCCGCACCCACGACCGTATCGAGCGCGGACGTGACTTCGTCGCACAGGATCAGGTCGGGTTCGGCCGCGAGCGCGCGCGCCAGATTCACGCGCTGCTTCTGGCCGCCCGACAGCTCCGCCGTACAGCGCGACGCCACCGACGCCGGCAGCCGCACCAGTTCCAGCAGTTCCGCCACCCGTGCCCTGGCGCGCGCACCCTTCATGCCGTGATAGAACGCAAGCGGCCGCGCCAGGGTGCGTTCCACGCTGTGCACCGGATTCAGGGCGGTGTCGGCGTTCTGGAACACGATCTGGATGCGGCGGAACTGATCTTTGGTGCGCCTGTTCAGGTCGCCCGCGAGCGGTTGCCCATCCAGCAGAAGATTGCCGCCGGACGGCGTCACGAGCCCGGCGATCACCTTCGCGAGCGTGGTCTTGCCCGAGCCCGATTCGCCGATGACGCCAACCGTCTGCGCGCGGCCGATCTTCAGATCGACGTCGGTCAGGATCGGTTTGGCGGGCCAGCCTTTCGCGTTGCGGCGGCCATAGCCGGCCATCAGGCGGCGCACTTCCAGCAGAGGCGTCGAGGCACCGGCGGCCGCTTGCGTGTCCTTGGCGGCCTCGCTGTGCGCGTGGCAAGGGGTCGATGCGCCATCCGGCGTGACCGCCGCGATCAGGCTCTGCGTGTACGGATGCGCGGGTGCATGCAGGATCTGTTCGGTCTCGCCCGCCTCGCGGACCGCACCGTCGCTCAGCACGAGAATACGATCGGCCATCTGCGCGACCACCGCCAGATCATGCGACACATAAACCGCCGTCATCCCGCACTTCTTGATGACGCGCTTGAATGCCATCAGTACATCGATCTGCGTGGTGACGTCGAGTGCCGTGGTCGGCTCATCGAGAATCACGAGTTCAGGATCGGTGATCAGCGCCATGGCCGCCATCAGACGTTGCAGCTGGCCGCCGGAGACCTGGTGCGGATAGCGCTTGCCGATCGTGTCCGGCTCGGGCAACGCCAGTTCGCGAAACAGGTCGATGGCCTTGGCCTGGGCAGCGCGCTTGCTTAGCGTGCCGTGAATCAGCGCGCTCTCGATCACCTGATCGAGAATCGTCCGCGACGGGTTGAAGGCGGCCGCCGCGCTCTGCGCGATATAGGCGACCGTGCGGCCGCGCAACGAGGCGAGCCCCTTCGGCGACAGCGCGCGCACGTCCGTTTCGCCGACGCGGATCGAACCGCCCGCGATCCGGCAACCACTGCGCGCATGTCCCATCAGCGACAAGGCGATGGTGGTCTTGCCCGAGCCCGATTCGCCGATCAGCGCGAGGACTTCGCCGCACGCCACGTCGAAATCGATGTCGTGCACGATCGTGGTATCCGGCTCGCCCGGACGGCTGCCGACCACGCGCAGTCCGCGTACTTCAACCAGGTTGCGCGAGGCCGGATCGACCGGCGTGGCCGGTTTCGTCTTCAGTTTCGTTTTCATCAATGACCTCCGTCGGCGCTGCGTGCCACCTTGCTTTTGCCGCCGCGATGCGGCAGACCGTCGATCAGCAGGTTCACGCCGACCGTCAGGATGGCGATGGCGAGCGCCGGCATGATCACGACCGGCGCGCCATCGCCGAGCCCGGCGATGTTTTCGCGCACCAGCGAGCCGAGATCCGCGAACGGCGGTTGCACGCCCAGACCGAGGAAGCTCAGGCCGCTCAGCAGCAGCACGACGAAGGTGAAGCGCAGCCCGGTATCGGTCAGCATCGGGTGCAGCATGTTCGGCAGCATTTCGACGCATGCGATATACAGCGCGCTTTCGCCGCGCGCCCGCGCCACCTGCACGTATTCGAGCTGGCTGATATTGACCGCCAGCGAACGCGCAATCCGGTACGAACCCGGCATATAGCTGATCGCGGCGGTCAGGATCAGCAGCGTCAACGACGAGCCGAACGCGGCCACGATCATCAGCGCGAACATCTTGGAAGGAATCGACGTGATCGCATCGAGCAGACGGCTCATCGTTTCGTCGATCGCGCGCCCCGCGACGGCGGCGAGCAGACCGAGCGTCGTGCCGGTAACGGCGGCCAGCAGCGCCGCCGCGAGCGACAGCAACACCGTCAGCCGGGTGCCGTAGATGATGCGGCTCAGCATGTCGCGGCCGAGATAGTCCGAGCCGAGCGGCAGCTTCGCGCTGAAGCTCGCGAACACGTCGGTGGTGACAATCGAGCCCACCTCGTGCGGCGCGATCAACGGCGCAAACACCGCGACGAACAGCGCGAGGCACACCATGCCGAAGCCGATCCAGCCGCCCGTGGACAGCCTCATGCGCGAGGCAAGCGAGCGGCGGCGCGCCGGGCGCGGCTGGGCCGGCGGCGTCGGACCGCCGCCGAACGGCTGCGGACCGTCCGTACCGGGCGGCAAGGCGCTGCTGCGTTGAACGAGATCGGGCGTGGTCATGGGCCGCACCTCCTGCGGAAAGGGTCGGTTGAAGTTCATGTGCGCAACCTCGGGTTGGAGATGATCGCGCACAGGTCGGCCAGCAGCACCAGCACCAGATAGCCGAGACAGAACAGCAGCGTGCAGGCTTGCACCAGCGGAAAGTCACGGTTGCTGACCGCATCGACCATCAGGCTCGCGAGGCCCGGATAGTTGAAAATGGTCTCGACGATGATCACGCCGCCCAGCAGATACGACAGGCTCAGTGCAATCGCGTTGGCGATCGGACCGATCGCGTTCGGCAGCGCATGACGCAACACCACGCGCGCGGGGCTCGCGCCTTTCAGCACGGCCATTTCCACATACGACGAACCCATCTGTTCGATCACCGCTGCGCGCGTCATGCGCGCCATTTGCGCAATCACGACCGCGCACAGCGTCAGCACCGGCATCGCATAGGCGCGCAGGAACTGGTTGAAGTTATCGATTTCGCCGCCGTACGAGAGCGCCGACAGCCAGTGCAGCTTCACCGCGAAAATCAGCACCGCAATCGTCGCAATCAGGAATTCAGGCGTCGCGACGAGCGATAGCGTGCCGAGACTGACGACGCGATCGATCAGCGAATTGCGATTGACCGCCGCGAGAATCCCAAACGAAACCGCGATCGGCACCGAGACCGCCGTCGTGATGGCGGCGAGGATCAGCGATTTCGGCAGACGGCCTTCTATCAGCTCCGAGACCGGCAAGTTGTCCGACAGCGATACGCCGAAGTTGCCGTGCAGGAGCCCGAACAGCCAGTGCGCGTAGCGCAGATAGGCCGGCTGATCGAGGCCGAACTGCAGGCGTAGCGCCGCGACCGTTTCGGGGGTCGCGGACTGCCCGAGCGCGGCTTGCGCGGCGTCGCCCGGCAGCAGGTTGGTGATCGTGAAGATGATCGCGGACACGATCAGCAGTGTGAGTGCCGTTACCGCGATGCGTCGGACTATCAGTGCGGCTATGTTCTGGTTCATCGTCCAGATCTCCTGAAAATGACACCTGCCGGAACCGGCGCGTGGGGGGCGCCGGACTGACCCGGCGCACACGGCACGCGCGGGTCAGGTTTGCCGCAATGCGGCTACTGCGTTACATCAGGCGTTCCACCACACGTGTTCGGCGAACGAGAAGCCCATCATCGCGCCGCTCGGGATCGAGCCGAGCCCTTGCAGATGCTGGTCGTAGGCATCGAGCAGGCTGATGAACGCAGGAATGCCGATACCGCCCTGATCCGCCACGATCACCTGCATGTCGCCGTACATCTGCTTGCGCTTGGCTTCGTCGGTTTCCGAACGCGCCGACATCAGCAGCTGATCGAACTTCGGATTGTTCCAGCCCGACTCGTTCCACGCGGCATCCGATTTGAAGAACTGCGTGAACAGCACATCGGCGCTCGAACGCGGATTCACGCTGCCGAATCCCAGCGGATGCTTCATCCAGTGATTCGACCAGTAACCGTCCGTGGGCACCCGATTGATGGTGATGTTCGCGCCGATCTTCGCGCCCGTTTGCTGCAGCAATTCGGCCATTTCGATCGAGCCGTTCGCGTCGGCCGTGGCATAGATCGGCGGCAACGCCGGACCGAGCGCACCCGCCTTCTGCAGATGGAACTTGGCCTTGTCGAGGTCGAACTGACGCTGCGGCAGCGACGCATCGAAATAGCGATGGCCCGGCGGAATCGGCTGATCGTTGCCGACCACCGCATAGCCACGGAATACGGCCGAGCGGATCTGGTCGCGATCGAACAGATATTTGATGCCTTGCACGAAATCAGGGTTGCCCGCGAGCGTATTGTCGCGGCGCATGATCAGATCGGTATAAAGACCCGATTTGGTTTCCTTCACCGCATAGCCCGGCGTCGACGCGATGCGCTGCGTGGAGCGCGGATCGACGGAGTTGATCAGGTGCACGTCGCCGGACAGCAGCGCGTTCACCCGTGCGGCGTTGTCGCTGATGCTGATGAGTTCGATCTGGTCGAGATGCGGCAGACCCGGCTTGAAGTAACTGTTGTTGCGCACACCCACGGTCGTCACACCCGGCTTGAAGGTCTTGACCTTGTAGGGACCGGTACCGACCGCCGTCGTGAAATCGGTGGTGCCGTCCTTGATGATGACGAACTGCGGCGTCGCGAGGATCACCGGCAGATCGGCGTTGGGGCTCGTCAGCGTCAGGGTCACTTCGTTCGGGCCGCTCGCCTTGATCTCCGCGAACTGGTCGGCCAGCGTTTTCACCTTCGATGCCGTCGCGGCAATCTTGTGGCGGTTGAGCGAGTACACCACGTCCGCGGGCGTGAGGGCTTTGCCGTCGTGGAAGGTCGCGCCCTTGCGCAGCTTGATGACCCAGACCTTGGCGTCGCGCGTGTCGAGCGCTTCGGCCAGATTCATCTGCGGCGTCAGGCTTTCGTCGAGCTGCGTGAGGCCGCTGTAGAACATGAAATAGCGGATGTAGTCGGAGCCCGCCGAGCCTTTCGCCGGGTCGAGCGTGTCGGCCGTCGAGCCCACGTCGTAGGCCACGCGAATCGTGCCGCCTTTCTTCGGCGCCGGCGCTGGCGCGGCGAATACCGATCTGGCGCCCCCCAGCAGTCCACCCGCGCCGGTCGCGAGCATGCTCCCCGCAGCCAGCACGCGCATCATGTCGCGGCGGCTGAAACCATTTTTGACTTCGTCGTCCTTCATGCGAACTGCTCCTAACAATAACAAGGGTAGATCTGGTCACGGCGTCCGGCGTGCGCGGCGCTCAACTTGATTTAAGCACCCCAAAAAAGTGCCTGTTGTCGCAATCGGGACGTTGCAACCATTCGATTCGGCGGTTTTCAGCGGCTCGCGCAGCACGAATTGCCGTGCGGCGCAGCATGCGCTCCGTGGCGGCTGCGCCCGGGACAGGCGCTGCGGCAGCGTGGCGGGGCTGCGTCCTGACATCAATCGTAAAGTCACACGACTGATATATGCCGCCGACAAAAATGCCAATTCAGCACAACCCGCGCGTTCAGACGGGTTGGACAGCTGTTTTGCATCGTCTCGACGCAGCGGGACCGCGAACTGGGCAAGATAGAAAGATCGTCCTATTAAGCACGCAGCCGAAGTGCGACAGTCGCGAGACAGCGTGACGTCAAAACGAAGGAGTTCGCCGTGTCTGGATCATCGGAAAGTGGGGCCCTGACCTACCGACGCTTTACCCCTGACGACATTGCCGCCGCCCATGGCCTGTCGACGGCCGTGAGCTGGCCGCACCGGCCGGAAGACTGGCGCTTTGCCGCCGACGCCGGCAGCGGCTTCGTCGCGGAGCAGGCCGGTGTGGTGATCGGCACGGCGCTGTGCTGGAAGTTCGGCGCGGACCGCGCGACGCTCGGCATGGTGATCGTGTCGCCGGAGCACCAGGGGCGCGGCATCGGCGCAAAGCTGATGCGACTGATCCTGGAAGAAACCGGCAGCCGCGTCACCTTCCTGCACGCCACCCCGGCGGGCGAGCCGTTGTACGAAAAGCTCGGCTTCCGGGCCTGCGGCGCGCTCGATCAGCATCAGGGCGCGGTGTTCCAGCCGCCGCTCGTCTCACTGCCGGCCGGCGAACGGCTGCGCCCGCTCGGCATCAACGACACGCCGCGACTGATTGCGCTGGCCTCGCGTGCGACCGGGCTCGACCGGGACGCCGTGCTCAGTGCGTTGAGGCAAAGCGCGGATGGCATCGCGCTGGATCGCGACGGCGAACTGCTCGGCTTCTCGCTGTTCCGGCGCTTCGGGCGCGGCTACACGATCGGCCCGGTGATCGCGGCCGATTCTCCGGATTCGAGCCGCGCCAAGGCGCTGATCCGCCACTGGCTGGCGCTCAACGAAGGCGCGTTCATCCGCATCGACGTGCCGGCTGGCAGCGGGCTCACCGACTGGCTCATCGGGCTCGGCATCCCGCGCGTCGATACGGTGGTGAAGATGGTCCGCAACGACGATCCGGGCCGCCACCAGGCCGCACCCGATGAACATTTCCGCCAGTTCGGCATCGTTAACCAGGCCATGCTGTAGGCACGCTGCGCATATGACCTTCCTCTATAAAGCCGACCCGGTTCGCGGCGCGCAATGGGCCGCGCGCTTCGCGCAGCTCGCGCCGGAACTGCCGTTCCGTATCTGGCCCGACATCGGCGATCCGGCCGGCATCCGCTATCTCGCCGCGTGGCAACCGGATGATCTGGCGCAAACGCTGCCGAATCTGGAGATCGTGTTCTCGGTGGCCGCCGGCGTTGATCAGTTCGACCTGACGCGTGTGCCGGCGCATCTACCGGTCGTGCGCATGATTGAGCCGGGAATCGTCGACGGCATGGTCGAATATGTGACCGAAGCCGTGCTGGCCGTGCATCGCGATCTGTTCGACTATGCCCTGCAGCAGCGCGGGCGCGTCTGGAAGCCGCTGCCGGTGCGCACCGCCGCGACGCGCCGGGTGGGCGTCCTCGGGCTCGGCATGCTCGGCACCGCCGTGCTGGAGCGACTGCGCCTGTTCGGTTTTGCCTGCGCGGGCTGGAGCCGCTCGCCGCGCGAGATCGACGGCGTGCAATGCTTTGCCGGCGAAGCCACGCTCGACACCTTTCTCGCCCGCTGCGATGTGCTGGTCTGCCTGCTGCCGCTGACCGACGCGACCCGCGGCCTGCTCGGCCAACGCGTGTTCGACGTTTTGCCGGCGGGCGCCTCGCTGGTTCACGTCGGACGCGGTCCGCAACTCGTGACCGCCGATCTGCTCGACGCACTCGCAAGCGGCCAGTTGCGCAACGCCGTGCTCGATGTCACCGATCCGGAGCCGCTCCCCGCCAGCCATGCGCTGTGGGATCACCCGCGCGTGCGCATCACCCCGCACGTCGCAAGCGCGACGCAGCCCGATACCGCGGTCGATGCGGTACTCGACAATCTGCGCCGCTATCGCGCCGGCGAGCCGATGCGGGGCGCGATCGACCGCACGCGCGGTTATTGAGCGCGGTAGTTGAGCGCGGTTATTGAGTATTGCCAGGCGAGTTGCGGCGCTCACTGCGACGATCACGCGCGCGATGGCTGTGCCGCCATACAGGCAGGGCTTTTAAGCGCGTGCAGCACAAAATGCTGCACATGGGGCTTAAAACGCGGCGCCTGCGCTTTTTCAGACTTTTTTTGGCGACGCAGCCGATAGCGGGGAGCGGATAGTATGGATCGGTCAACTGTCCACCCCGCAGTCCACCCCGCGACGAGATACCCACCATGTCGAATCAATCGCTCATCGAAGCCGACCGCAAGCACCTGATCCATCCAGTCATCAACTACCGCGCGCACGAAGCGCGCGGCGTCACCGTGCTCGAATCCGGACATGGCGCTTTCCTGCGCGATATCGACGGTAACGAGTTGCTCGACGCGTTCTCCGGGCTCTGGTGCGTCAATACCGGCTACGGTCAGGACAGCATCGTCAAGGCAGCCACCGAACAGATGACGCGCCTGCCCTATGCGACCAGCTACTTCCACTTCGGCTCGGAGCCCGCGATCCAGCTAGCCGAACAACTCGTCTCGATCGCCCCGGCTTCACTGCAGCACGTGTATTTCACGCTGGGCGGCTCGGATGCGATCGACTCGGCGATCCGTTTCATCACGCACTACTACAATGCGACCGGCCGGCCTGCCAAGAAGCACATGATCGCGCTGCAACGCGGCTATCACGGGTCCTCCTCGGTGGGTGCCGGATTGACGGCGTTGCCCGCGTTCCATCAACATTTCGATCTGCCGCTGCCGAATCAGCACCATCTGCCATCGCCGTATGCTTATCGTCGACCGAACGGCAGCGATTCGCAGGCATTGATCGCCTCTTCCGTGGCGGCGCTCGAAGCGAAGGTTGCCGAGCTTGGCGCAGATAACGTCGCCGCCTTCTTTTGCGAGCCGATTCAAGGTTCGGGTGGTGTCATCGTCCCGCCGGCCGGCTGGCTCAAGGCCATGCGTGAGGCCTGCCGCCGGCTCGACATCCTGTTCGTCGCGGATGAGGTCATCACCGGTTTCGGCCGCACCGGCCCGCTTTTCGCCTGCGAGGGCGAGCAGGTCGAACCCGATCTGATGACGGTCGCGAAAGGCCTGACCGCGGGCTACGCGCCAATGGGCGCGGTGTTGATGTCGGACGCGATTTATCAGGGGATTGCCGGCCACGCCGGCAGCACGGCGATTGTCGGGCACGGTCACACGTATTCTGCGCATCCGGTGAGTGCGGCGATCGCACTCGAAGTCATGCGCCTCTATCACGAAGGCGGTCTGCTCGCGAACGGCCAGGCCATGGCGCCGCATTTCGCCGCCGGGCTCGACGCGCTGCTGGACCATCCGCTGGTGGGCGATTCGCGGCATCGCGGGTTGCTCGGCGCACTCGAACTCGTGTCGAACAAGGACAGCAAGCAGGGTTTCGACGCGTCGTTGAAGCTGTCGGAACGCATCGCAACGGCGGCCTATCGCAATCGCATTGTGTTCCGTGCATTCGGCGACAACATTCTCGGCTTTGCGCCTGCGCTGTGCTATTCGGAGGCCGAATTTGCGCTGATGTTCGAACGTTTGAAACAGACGCTCGACGATGTACTGAACGAAGCGGAAGTCCGCGCCGCGCTTCGGGGAGCGAGCCGCGCAGCCGCATAACTTCGTGATAACATCGCCGTGCCCGATCAGGACAATTTCCGATCGCTAGACAGAATTAAAGCCATGAGCAGCGACTGCAAACTCGACCGGATTGATCTGCGCATTCTTTCGCAACTGCAAAAGAAAGGCCGTATTACGAACGTCGAGCTTGCCGACGCAGTGGGACTGTCACCCAGTCCCTGTCTGATCCGCGTCAAGCGGCTGGAAAAAGCCGGTTATATCGTCGGTTACGGCGCGCAGATCCAGCTCGAAAAGCTCGGCGACGTGCAGATCGTGTTCACCGAAGTCACCCTTGCCGATCACCGTCGCGAAGACTTCATCAAGTTCGTGGCGGCGATTCGCGACATCGACGAAATCGTCGAATGTCATCTGGCAAGCGGCGGCTACGACTACCTGCTGAAGTTCGTCACGCGCAGCGTCGGTCACTATCAGAGCATTGTCGAAGGCCTGCTCGAACGGGATATCGGCATCGAAAAATACTTCAGCTACGTGATCATCAAAACGCCCTTCATCAAGACGCATTACCCGCTCGAAACGCTCTTCTCGCCGAATCATCATTAAGTACTCGTTCTGAGTGCTTAATGCACGCATTCTGTTCGCGTGCGTTTTTCAGAATGCATGCGGCGTTCGCAAGTCAAATGCAGATTTTTATGCGGTGAACACCCGCATAGAATGAGTCTCGTCGTTTAGCGCGTGCCATGCGGGCACGCTCAATGAGGAGAACTCGCTATGACTCGCAGTTATCGCGTCGCTGTCATTCCTGGCGACGGCATCGGCGTGGAAGTAATGCCCGAAGGCCTGCGCGTACTCGATGTGGCCTGCCAGCGCTTTGGCATCGAGATCCACTATCAGCACATTGAATGGGCGAGTTGCGATTACTACGCGCAACACGGCCAGATGATGCCCGACGACTGGAAGGCACAACTCGAAGGCTGCGACGCGATCCTGTTCGGCGCGGTGGGCTGGCCCGACAAGGTGCCCGACCACATTTCCCTGTGGGGTTCGCTGCTCAAATTCCGCCGCGAGTTCGACCAGTACATCAATCTGCGCCCTGCCCGCCTGTTTGACGGCGTGCCGTCGCCGCTCGCGGGCCGCAAACCCGGCGACATCGATTTCATGATCGTGCGCGAAAATACCGAAGGCGAATATTCGTCGGTAGGCGGCACGATGTATGAAGGCACGGAGCGCGAAATCGTCATGCAGCAAGCGATCTTTTCGCGCCACGGCACCGAACGCGTGCTGAAGTTCGCATTCGATCTGGCCGCGCGCCGCGAGAAGAAGATCACGGTCGCCACCAAGAGCAACGGCATTTCGATCAGCATGCCGTGGTGGGATGCGCGCGCCGCTGAAATGGCCGCACATTATCCCGATGTCGTGTGGGACAAGCAGCATATCGACATCCTCTGCGCACGCTTCGTGTTGAACCCGGATCGCTTCGATGTGGTCGTCGCCTCCAATCTGTTCGGCGACATCCTGTCGGATCTCGGTCCCGCCTGCACGGGCACGATTGGCATTGCGCCGTCGGGCAATCTGAATCCGGAGCGCCGCTTCCCTTCGCTGTTCGAGCCGGTCCATGGATCCGCGCCGGATATTGCCGGCAAGGGGATTGCCAATCCCGTCGCGATGATCTGGTCGGCGGCGATGATGCTCGATTTCCTTGGCAACGGCGCAGGAGTCGAGCGCGCCGCACACGATGCGATGCTGGAAGCCATCGTGCAAGTGCTCAAGGAAGGCCCGCGCAGCGGCGACCTGGGCGGCAACGCATCGACGAGTGAAGTCGGCACGGCGATCGCCGCGCAACTCGCGAAGCGCGCCGCTGCAGCACACATCGATTGAAAGCGTGATGAAAAGTGGAGTCGATCATGACACTGGAAGAGCAAGCCGCCGCGTTGATCCGCGCAGACAATTTCATCAATGGCCAATGGGTGCCCGCGCAAAGCGGCCGGCGCTTCGCGGTCACGAATCCCGCGACCGGCGCGCTGCTCGTCGAAGTCGCCGATAGCGCTGCCGCCGACGCCCGCGCCGCCACCGATGCCGCCGCCCGCGCGCTACCGGACTGGCGTGCCCGTCTGCCGAAAGAGCGTGCTGCCGTGCTGCATCGCTGGCACGCGCTGATCCTCGAACAGCAGGACGCGCTAGGCGCGCTGATCTCGCTCGAACAGGGCAAGCCGTTCGCCGAAGCGCGCGGTGAAGTCGCCTATGGCGCGTCGTACGTCGCGTGGTTCGCCGATGAAGCGACGCGCATTTACGGCGACCTGATTCCCGCGCAGCAACGCGGCAAACGGATGAGCGCGGTGAAGGAGCCCATTGGTATCGTCGCGGCCATCACACCGTGGAATTTCCCGCTCGCGATGATCGCGCGCAAGATCGCCCCTGCACTCGCGGCGGGTTGCACCGTCGTCGCCAAGCCCGCCGAGGACACGCCGCTGACTGCGCTCGCCCTCGTTCATCTCGCGCACGAGGCCGGTGTGCCGAAGGGTGCCCTGAATCTGATCGCGGCGTCCCGGAAATCGACCGTCGAGGCGGTGGCGGACTGGCTCGCCGATGGGCGCGTGCGCAAGATCACCTTCACCGGTTCGACGCCAGTCGGCAAGCACCTTGCGCGCGAATCGGCGGGAACACTGAAGAAGCTGTCGCTGGAACTGGGTGGCAACGCACCGTTCATCGTGTTCGACGACGCAGACCTCGACGCCGCAGTCACCGGCCTGCTCGCCGCCAAATTCCGCAACGGCGGCCAGACTTGCGTCTGCCCGAACCGCGTGTACGTGCAGTCGGGTGTCTATGAACGTTTTGCGCAAATGCTGTGCGCACGGGTTGCAGAACTGCGCGTCGGTCCTGCCAGCCATCCCGCGTCGCAGATCGGCCCGATGATCAATGCGCGTGCCGTCGACAAGATCGCGCGCCATGTCGACGATGCCGTCGCGCACGGCGCAACCGTGTTGACCGGCGGCAGACGCCTTGCCGAACTGGGCCCGAACTATTTCGCGCCAACCGTGCTCGGCGACGTGGGTTCGACGATGGCGTTGTGCGGCGAGGAGACCTTCGGCCCGGTTGCGCCGCTATTCCGTTTCGATACCGAACAGCAGGCCATCGACGCATCGAACGACACGCCGTTCGGCCTCGCATCGTATTTCTACAGCCAGGACCTGCGCCGTATCGAGCGCGTGTCGCGCGCACTGGAGGCCGGCATCGTCGGGATCAATGAAGGCGCGCTCGCATCGGAAGCAGCGCCATTCGGCGGCGTCAAGGAATCGGGCTATGGCCGTGAAGGCTCCAAATATGGCCTCGACGATTATCTGTCGATCAAATATCTCTGCCAGGGTGGACTGGAATAAGTCTCACCCCGAGTCAACACACAGGATAACGAAACGTGAAAGTACAGCAGATCAAACAGGCCGTCGAACTTGGCGGACTCGAGGACTGGGGCACCGCCGCCCTTCCCGGACAGCCAGGGGTGCGCGTATCGGGCAAGCAGTACGTGATTGCGGGCAGCGAGGCCGTCGACACCGGTGTGTTCGAATGCTCGCCCGGCACCTATCGTCGCGTGGTTCAGCAGGCCGAAGTGATGCATCTTCTGTCCGGCTCGGGGTCGTTCACCCCGGACGGAGAAAGCGCCGTCCACTTTCGTGGCGGCGACACGCTGTTTTTCGAGGCCAATACCGAAGGCTTGTGGCAAGTCGATGAAACCATGCGGAAGATCTACGTCATTCTCTGACGACGGCGGGCTTCGCCCCTCGCCAGCCCAATTATTCCTGCGAGAAAATAGCCCATCGCATTTAATCCTGCAGGCTGGCTCAGGTATGCTGATCGCTTTTCGGCAACCTCCGTCCAAGGGGAGAACATGCGGCGCGTCGTATTCAATCAGAAAGGTGGCGTAGGTAAGTCGACCATTGTTTGTAACCTGGCGGCAATCAGCGCCAGCGAAGGCATCCGCACACTGGTCATCGACCTGGACGCTCAGGCGAATTCGAGCCAATACCTTCTTGGCTCGCAAGTGGACGAGGCCACGCCCACCGTTGCCGGTTTCTTTGAAACCGCGTTGACGTTCAGCTTCAGGCCTGTAGACGTCACGTCGTTCATTCATGGCACGCGGTATGAAAACCTCGACGTCATGCCCGCTCATCCTGATCTGGACGCGTTGCATGGCAAACTCGAATCCCGTTACAAGATCTACAAGTTGCGTGACGCGCTGAACGAACTCGACATGTATGACGCGATCTATATCGACACGCCCCCTGCGTTGAACTTCTACACCCGCTCCGCGTTGATCGCGGCCGAGCGTTGCCTGATTCCGTTCGACTGTGATGATTTTTCCCGTCGCGCGCTCTACACGTTGCTGGAGAACGTGAAGGAGATCCAGCAGGATCACAACGACGCACTGGAAGTAGAGGGGATTGTCATCAACCAGTTTCAGCCTCGGGCGAGCCTGCCCCAAAAGCTGGTCGATGAGCTTGTCAGCGAGGGCTTGCCGGTTCTGGCTTCACGGCTATCTTCTTCCGTGAAAATCCGTGAGTCGCATCAGCAGGCAACCCCGCTCATTCACCTCGATGCGGGGCACAAACTGTCGCAAGAATATCGGGCCTTGCATCGGGAATTGACCGACTGAGGCAGAACCACGCGGGCGGCGAATGGACAACAGGCCGACATTGTCGAGGCCGCGCGCATCAACCGGTTCGATTGTGCGATTTGCGAGAAAGGTGATTTCATTATCTAAGTATTTACCCTAAGCCGATATCTGCCTAGACTTGAGTCACTGAATCGCGAACAGGTCTGTTCGTAGCAGGATAAACAAAGTCTGGAGGTTTCGATCATGAAGTCCCTTATTCAAGCTGTCGTTGTTGCTGCCGCCCTTGCTGCTCCGGTTGCCGTGTTCGCGCAATCGAACCAGCCTGTGACTCGTGCAGAAGTGCGTGCCCAACTCGTGCAACTGGAGCAGACTGGCTGGCGTCCGGGCGAAGGTGACCACACCAGCTATCCGGTACAGACTCAAGCTGCTGAAGCCAAGGTAGCTGCGGAAAACGGCGCAACCGGCGTCGGCGGCGTCGCAAGTGGCTCGTCGGACTCGGGTGCACCTGGCGTCCGGGCATTTAGCGGCTCGAGCACGCTTTACCGTGGCCACTAGGCAATAGGACCGGCGACTTGCTGGCGATTGATTTGGCCGCCAGCAGGTCGTGCGGCGCGCACTGCACCGTTGCGCGTCGCCTTGCAATGAATTGACCCGCTTTCCGGTTTGGTCAAAATCGCACACTGTTTCGCTTCAAATACCTCCGCCATCGAGTTCTCGATGGCTTCGCTCAGACCGTCAGGTCTGGGCATCTTTTCTCTCAATCCAACGAACTGCCCACCTCGAAGCCCGTTCAGTCCTCTACCAAAATCGTCACGCGACGATTGGCGGCCCTCGCAGTCGGGTCATCGCCAATGACGAGCGGAAAATTGTCAGCCCGACCCACCGCAGCCATCCGATGGGCTTCAACGCCTTCACCAGCAAAGAACCGTACTACGGCCCCTGCTCGCGCCGACGAAAGTTCCCAGTTCGACTCGTACTTCGAATTCGAAATGGGAACACTGTCGGTGTGACCTTCCACCAGAATGTCCCGGGTCGAATGGTCTCTCAGGATCGCAGCAACCTTGTTCAGTACCCCCGACGATTCAGGCAACAGGTGAGCCTCGCCCGAGTTGAACAGGATCTTCGCGTTGATGGCAATCTCAACGCCTTGCGGCGCGCTAGTGATCGAAATCTGTTGGCTGGCGCGTAGAGGCTCCAGCAGCGAAAGCAGTCGCTGCCTCGTGGCAACCGCTTGTGCTGCCGCCTCGGTGGGCGCTGCGATGGGCTTTGCCGTCGTTCGTTGACTGACAACCTGTCGCTCCAGCAGCTTGAGTTCGAGTTCCCGGTACCTGGCCAACTGCATCACATACAGCGCGAGGAATAGCACCATCAAGGTGGTAATGAGGTCTGCGTACGAGATGAGCCAACGTCCGGCGTGCTCCTCCGTATCGTCGTCGTAGCCGGTCTTGTTCGCCGCCAGGCGCTTGCTGTCAGGGGAGGCATTCATCGAGGTAAAGCCTGCTCTCATTGAGTGTCAAATCGGACGCCTGCCACTGGCCAACGCAGGCTAGCCCAGTAGCTCAGCGGATCGTTCACGAACGTCGCCGGCGAGTCGGGTTGCTATCGTATGCGGCGACTCCTTCCGCGAGATCGCCAGCAAACCATCACGGTATAGGGATCTGAAACGCATTTCAGTATCCACCTGTGCCCGGATTTTCCCGTAGAGCGGCAGGAAAACCAGGTTTGCCAGCGCGAGCCCGTAGAGCGTCGCCACGAAAGCGACAGCGATACCTTGCCCCAGCTGCGACGGCTCGAGCATATGGCTGGTCACCTGAATCAGACCGAGCACGGCACCGAGAATGCCGAACGTCGGCGCGTAGCCCCCGGCTTGCTGCCATATACGTGCCGCCGTCATATGGTTGCGTTGATACGCATCCAGTTCGCGTTGCAACGCGTCGTCGAGGACTGTCGTTGAAACGCCGTTCGCCAGTAACTCCAGCCCACGCTTTGCAAACGGGTTGATGCCGGCAGTATCGATTGACTCGAATGCCATCATGCCGTTGAGTTTCGCCTGATCTCCCCACTCGAGCAGCACCGACAGGCTTTCCTGGTCGACGGGTCTCACCTTCACGAAGGCGAGACGCAGTTGCTTTATGCCATCAAAGAATCGCGCCCAGGTGTTCTGGATCATCACCGCCCCAAGCGTGCCGCCCAACACGATGACGAACGCCTGCAACTGCAGCAGGCTCGCGAAGTGTCCACCCTCAAGGGTAAATCCGGCAACGATCGCCGAGGCACCAAACACCACACCAAACAGCGTCAAAAAATCCATACGTCCTCTCAAACGGCGGCGAGGTAAATCGCGACCAGAGCTCAATCGGGTCGCTTCGCATGAGTCACGTGTTACGCGTTACAGGTTACGCGCCCACCGCTGCGCGCGAGGTTGCGCTGACAGCGGGTGATTTGATCGCGCGGACCGCTTCGACGAAGCGCTCTTCAATCTCCGCGACTTCGAGCGGATCGATCTTGATGTCGCGTCGCATCACCCACGACACCTCTTTCTTCCGCGCCTCAGTCATGGCCGACATCAGGCGTTCAGCGACCGGCAGGCCGTCGATCGCAGCCAGCAACTTGGCAAGGTCATAGGTATCGAAGGCGCTGATGGCCTCGAACAGCGTGCGCTGGTCGACTGACTCGAGATCATCGAGAGTCTTCAGATCGCTTGCGCTGCGCATGTTACGTCGCGAAAAATAGGCAACGCCCTTTTCTTCCACGTAATTCAGTACCTTGGTCTTACGGAATGCGAACAGATCCTCCGCAATCTCACCGTGGGAGAGCTTGTTCAGAATGACCTGCTTCTCGACACCAATCAGTGCCTCCAGATCCGTAAGCTCGATCAGCTCAAGTTCACTGCTGATGGAAATATCCAGATCTGCATCTGCAACCTGTTGCGCCCGCTCGGTGATGCGCATACGGTCGAACGTGACCAACTGACGGCTCGTCGCGCCATCCCGAGCCGAGTAGCGTGCGGACGACACCCCCACGCGCTCGGAGCCGCCTGGCTCGAGCGTGACAAGGTTGAGCTTTTCCATCCGCCTGAGCATGGTCATCACGTGCGGCCTGGAGTGACCCGCGATTGCGTGAAACTTCTTGATCACGTCCGCCAACGGCACCGCTGACTCATCGCCTGGCGAGCGGCGGCCACGCGCATCGATTGAATCGGCCGACTCCTGATTCGCCATCAGTGCCAGAACATGCGCGTAAGAAAGCACACCCGGCAGGAAATCAGCATGCGTGTAGGTCGCAAGAAGATCGTCCTTTTTCTTCGTGCGTCGTATCAGCGTACGAATCATGTGGCGCAGAAGCGGTGAGGCACGCTCCAGTTCTTCCTCGACGAGACTTGTCGCGATGACGGTCAACTGGCAGAAGCTGGTTGCTTTCGCGGTGTGGGCGCGCGGTTCGGCGGGTAACAACGATGCTTCACCAAAGAACTCGCCCTTCCCCAGCGTCGCGAGGACGACCTTCTTCTCGTCACAGTGGGTGGATATTTCGATTTTGCCTTCGGCAATCACGTAGATGACCGGCTCGCCTGCGAAGCCTTCCGAGTAGATGACTTCGCCAGGCGCGGCCGTACGGGACCATGAGGTTTTTTGCTGATTCAAGATGATTCCCCGGAAAAGTCGATTTTTTTCGAACTGCGGATCTTGAGCGCTCGCATGTTCGATGTTGGCCTGGTTTGGCGCAATAACGGCATCCGATACGCATATCTTTAGCGCGCCAGCGGCATGGCGCGATGCGCAGTTTTATTTGTGGACTCGCTCAGCTGTTCAAAGGGTCAGACGCATGCCAGCATCCTGCAAATTAAAGTTACGCATCGAGAGGCCGTTATGGCGTTCATACGTACGGTGCCGTCTTTCTTCACCTGATTCAGATGACGCACAAGTGGTACGCGGCCACACGTGTCAGAAAGCGACTCGACACGCCGCAGCCCAGGCAGCGCGACAAACCAAAATACGCTGGTTTAGCCACATGAAAAGAACGATGCGAATGGCAATGCTCTGGATCGCGGTAACGGCCGTGCTGGCAGGTTGTGGAGGGGGTGGAGACGGCTCGTCGGCGACTGCCGCGTCCAGCTCGTCCACCGTTTCGGCAACCCCCACCACGGCAGCGACGGCCACGACGTCAGCCGCGCAATGGGTCCCGGCTGCCAGCGACACGTGGCAATGGCAGTTGAGCGGTACGATCGACACCTCGTACCACGTGCAGGTCTATGACATCGATCTGTTCGACGCGCCGCAAGCGACCATCGACAGCCTGAAGGCCCAGGGCCGCAAGGTCGTCTGCTATTTCTCCGCCGGCAGCGCGGAAAACTGGCGCCCCGACTACGCCGGTTTTCAGGCCGCCGATCTGGGCAACGACCTGGACGGATGGGCCGGCGAGCGTTGGGTCGACACTCGCTCCACCAACGTCCGCAACATCATGCTGGCCAGACTCGACCTCGCGCTCAGCAAAGGGTGCAACGGCGTCGAGCCGGACAACGTCGATGGCTACACCAACAACCCCGGATTTCCCCTGACCAGCGCAACGCAAGCCGACTACAACCTGTTCCTCGCGAACGCAGCGCACATGCGTGGCCTCGCCGTCGCGCTCAAGAACGACACCGACCAGATCGGCACGCTTGGCGCGAGCTTCGACTTCGCGATCAACGAGCAGTGTCACCAGTATGACGAGTGCAGCGACTACACCGCTTTCCAGGCAACGGGCAAAGCGGTGTTCAACGCCGAATACGCGACGCAATACGTTCAAAACACGAATGGCGCTCGCGATGCGCTGTGTCAGTCGGCGCGAGCCGCGAATTTACGCACGCTGATATTGCCGGTCGCCCTCGACGACAGCTTCCGCTACAGCTGCGATTGACGGACCCAAGCACCCACGAGACAACTGCAAACTCCGCCTCCCAAACGCTCTCCACCGCGTAGAGCGTCGACTCCGCAAAGCCCTGGCAACGAATCTGATCGGATCGCCGATGATCGGAAACAGCCGCGTGGCACCATCCAGTGTCTCAGTCATCTGGTTTAGTGTCATTCGAATACCTCGGCTATATCGATCGATTGCTGCGGCACGCTGGATGGCGCGAAATCAACCCGGGCGTCGCGCAAGGACGTCCTTCACAACGGGCAGCGCCGTAAAGACATTTGGCCAGCCAGCATAAAAGGCCAGCTGCGTCATGACTTCCGACGCCTGTTCCGCGGTCAAGCCGTTATCCATGGCGCGGTTCAGGTGATAGGTGAGTTGCCCGACCTGTCCTGTTGCGACCAGAGCGCTCACGGTGACAAGACTGCGATCCCTCGGTGCCAGACCGGGTCTCAACCACAGATCATTGAACAGCGAGTCGCGGGTGAACTGAACGACCCCTGGCGACACCCTGCCGAAGTTCTGCTGTACCGTGCTTTCTCGCTGGGCCTCTGCAGCCTTGTCGAGAGGAAGAAGCTCGACAGTCGCGTCCGGCAACTGTGCGGCGGTGATTCCAAGTCGTTCAAATACGGTATTCGTTACTTTCGCAGCAGCGGTGGCGTTCGCCCAACCGGAGTAAAACGCGAGATGCGCGAGGATCTCTGAAATCTCGCTGGGCTTGAGTCCGCTTTCGAGCGCGAGATCGAGATAGAACGGCAACTCTGCGCTCTGATTGCGGGCAATCAGCACGGAGAGCGTCACGACACTACGGTCTCGTGGGGACAGGTGTGGATGTTTCCACAGATCACCCAGCACTACATCGTTCGTATAGCGCTCAAGCGCGGGTGAAACGTTGCGCATTCCGGCGAACGATGTCGCGGAGGGTGAGCGATCCAGACTAGTCATATCCGTTTTCCTTTCGAGCGGCGAGCAGGCCGCAGTACCAAGCGCCAACGACAGCATCACCACAGCAACCATCCTCATCGGCGTGCCCTCCGGTAGCTCAGTCCGCATTGAAATCATTCGATCGTCGCGACACCGTTCGATGCCGGCGGGACGCGCTGTTCTCCCGGCTCCAGTCGCAATATAGACAACAGGGATAAATAGGCATTGCACCGCATCTGCAATCTAACGTGTCCCTTTGTCTGCGACTAGGCGCTGGAATCGGCAAACACCTATGAAATGAGTTCATCAATGCGTCGCGAAAGCTACAACGACGTCCTTGCGCTGATCGCCGTCTCGCGCGAGCGCAGTCTTGCGCAGCCGCACGTCGAATTACTCTTCTTGGCAGTGACGACTCTCGCAGCAAGATTCCGCGGTTTGCTACCTGTTGAGAGAATCCCCGCTGTCGCAGACAGATGTCCGATGTCGTTTGCACGCCGGAAAGCAGTCGTTCCGCTTTGGCAGTCCAATGTCGGATGGTGTCCGGCATACGCCGACCAATTCCTTCAAGCGAAATCCAGCAGGCAACACAGCGAACCACCGCCCCCGCTAGCGATCAGGTACGCTTAGCCAGATACGCATCGACCAGTTCGACCAGTCGTTCTCGTCCGAAGCTCCCGTCGTGCCCTGCATGGACCACTTGCACGGGCAATTCACGCAAGCGCTTCATCGTGCGCACATAAGTGGGAATATCAGCGCCGCCTATCTCGTCCAGGAGCGGGCCATCGTAGATCGCATCGCCCGAGAACAGCGTGCCGGATGCCGCTTCCCACAGGCCAATACTGCCGGGTGAGTGGCCAGGCAGATGCAGGACTTCAAAATGCCGGTTGCCGAGATCGACGATGTTCCCTTCCCTGACGATTTCCGTGACCGTCGCGGCCCGCACGCGATAGTCGGACATCGAGTAATCAGCGCTGGGAAGGGCCGTGATCAGATCGCCGTCGAACGGATAACCTGCATCGCGATACCGGCGAATTGCTGCGTCGCCCAATACCGACGCCAGAAGCGTGCCTGGCTCGTGCGGCGAGCGCAGGTTCTCTGCCTCCAGTTCGTGAACCAGCGTGTGTTCGAACTCGTGATGTCCGCCGACGTGATCCGAATGCGTGTGCGTCGCAACGGCAGTGACATTTTTCTGCAGCAGGTGCCTGGCCGTATCCCGCAGACTGACGATACCCATTCCGGTGTCGATCATCAGGTCCCGGTCGCGGCCGCGCACATGCCAGATATTGCAGCGCATCAGCGGCACGACGTGAGGTTCCCAAAGCAGGGTGATGTCGTCGCTGATGCGCTTGAGTTCAAACCATCGGTCGGCAATCGGTAGCGTGGTCATGCGGAGTCGCTCACGAGTAAAGAGGTGTTACTTTGACACACTTCGCATCGCACTTCGAGAGCGTTGAGACTGGCATCGTCGGATTGGTGCGTGGAACATAACGTCAGACATTCTTGCTGGCACCTGCTGTTCCCCACCCTCCACTACCATATTCAAGCTAAGCGTCGCCTCAGGTGCAACCATCGCGAACGCGCTTGTTGCGTCTTCGGTATCGCGTGCAAGATCTCCGACCCATCTGCGATCAATTTTGAGTTCGTTCTCCGGCAATCGCTCGATATTGAGGAGTCGCCAATACCCAAAGTCTGCGAGAGAAATGACCGGTTTAAAGCTGAAAAGTGCTGACCACGGCATTCAGCCTGGCGGCCTGCCCCCTCAGACTCTCCGTTGCGGCAGCGCTCTGCTCGACGAGCGCCGCATTCTGCTGCGTCACAGCTTCAAGTTGCATCACTGCTGCACTGACCTGTGTGATGCCTGTCGTCTGCTCGCCACTACTCTGCGAGATGGTTCCGATCAGTTCGCTGACAAGCCTCGCCTGATGCACCACGTGGTCGATCCGGCCGCCCGCTTCGTTGACGATTTCGACGCCGAAGCCGACCCTGCCCGTGCTATCGCCGATCAACTCCTTGATTTCTTTCGCGGCACTGGCCGAACGCTGCGCGAGTGAGCGCACTTCGGTCGCGACGACCGCGAAACCCCGGCCCTGCGCACCCGCACGCGCAGCCTCCACAGCCGCGTTCAGGGCAAGGATGTTGGTCTGAAATGCGATGCTGTCGACCACACCACTGATGTCCGAGATACGCGCCGAGGCTTGCGAAATCTCCTGCATTGTTGCGACGACACGGCCCACCGCTTCGCCGCCAGCAAAAGCCGCTGCCGACGCGGCACCCGAGAGTTCAGCGACTTCTCCGGCGGTACGTGCTGTATCCGTTACAGAGCCAGTCAGGCGTTCCATGGAAACCGTGGTCGTCTGCAGGCTGGACGCCTGCTCTTCAGTGCGCTGACTGAGATACAGATTGCCGAGTGCAATTTCGGATGCAGCATTTTCGATTGAGGCAGCGGCAGCGCTCACTTCACGCATACCCGTCTGCATCTTCTGGATTGCAGCCTTCAGCAAACGGGCCGTCGGCGCGCTCACCTCCACCGCAGCGACGTCCAGACAGAGCTGGCCGTCATGGTCGATGGCGTGCACAACCTTTTGCAACTCGGCTGCCTCGATCGCACCCCGGCGCAGACAGACCGCGAGATACATCTCGATGCCAGTCTGCCCCGCAACATAGGTGGTATGAAGCACCATCTTCCACAGGTCTGGCGTGGCCGTACAGTAGACCGCAAAGCTGAGAGCCTGCAACCGGTCGAACAGGAAGTGATGAACCACGAACAGCGTGGCGGCAAGAACAAGCACCCGCCAGTCCTGATAGACCAGCAACAAGCCAAGCAGCACAAAAACGCCAAAGTGGAACTCCACGGTGCCGCGTGCCAACTGGATGTGCAACGCCACCAGTGCGACATTGCACACGGTCAACAGCACACGGCTCGCCACGCTGCCGCGCGCCATGGCGAATGCACCCACGCCCACGAGTAACGCCGGAGCACTAACCGCTAATGCGAGGACCGAATCGCCGTAATAACTGCCGACCGCCAACGCAAGAACAGTGGACACACACAAGGCGATCAGCAGGACGAGGTCACCAGAACGCGCGATAGCGTCGAGCTCCACGGTCCATGACGTGCGCGCCGTTGTTTGTTCAGACATTTCAAACTCCTCCTCGCGGCCAGCACACATCCGTTCTTTGCGCGCAGATGCCATTGACGCAGTGTCAAGAAATGACGGGATCAGGTACGACAGGCAGTTGACTCGATAAACCTGTACACACGCGCGTGTTGGGGCACGATTGGGTGGAGTCCCAGAAAGTCGAGTGAGGGACGAAATAAAGCCACCGTTTTGCGCGCATTTTCCTGACCGAGCAATGGATGTATCGGCAGTTTGAAAGGTTTCTTTAGCACTTTTATTGAGTCAAACCCGACTCACGCAGATTTAATTTCGCACATTGCGAATTTTTTGGCGAATCAGGCTCGTGTTGACGCAATGTGGGAGATTCGGGATCTGAGCCGCGACGGTGGATGACGGCAGCAATCTTCAATCCGCCTGGACTGAACTGACCGGCGCTCTAGGCACACCGTCATCATCAAACGGCAGAGATTCGCGCCTTAAGGCCCGGTAACATGAAGTCGAGAAAAGCTCGCAACTTGAGCGGCAGCGCTGCCTGCCCGGCATGTACGAGATGAATCGGTCGCGGTGTCTGCTCGAATTTCTCCAGGACAAGCTGTAAGCGGCCCTCGCGCAAGGCATCGGCTACCTGATATAACAGAACTTGCGTCAGCCCAACCCCGTGCGTCGCAGCATCGATTGCCGATTCCGCCGTGTTCGTCACCAGTCGCGAGTGAATCCGCACGGCCCGGTCCGATTTTCCGGCGGACAAAGTCCACGCCCGGGGCGAAGTCAGTCCGTCGAAGGTGATGCACGCGTGATTGCCAGTTCGTCTGGATTGTCCGGCGTGCCGTAGGCAGCCAGATAATCAGGACTCCCGCATACAACGAAACGTGCCTCACCGACACGCAACGCAACGAACGTGCTGTCCGGCAACTGACCAATGCGCACCGCGACATCGACATGTTCGTCGAAAAGATGCACGTTGCGATCCGTGAGAAACAGGCGGGCGTCGATCTCCGGATATTGCTTAAGAAATGCTGCGAGGACAGGGACGACGTGCAGGCGACCAAAAACCACGGGCGCCGTGATCACCAGATAGCCTTTGGGGGCGGTGTATTCGCCGGTCGCCGCCCGCTCGAGTTCTCCGACCTCCTCGAGGATGCGCCGGCAGGTTGCGACGTACGCTTCGCCGGCCTCGGTCAGCGAAAGTTGCCGCGTAGTGCGATGAAGCAAGCGCGTCTTCAGGTGCGCTTCGAGGTCGCCGAGTTTGCGGCTGACCGTCGCTAGCGGCATGGCGAGCTGCCGGGACGCCCCGGACATGCTACCCGTATCAACGACCGCGACCAGAATGGCCATCGCTTCGAAACGGTCCATGAGTATCTCGATCACCGGAAGAAAGGTTCTTAATGCTAACGGATTCTTCCCTGATCCGGAGGCGACCCTGCCATCTGGTCACGCAACGGTCAAATGGGCAGGCAAACATCGCGACTCGCAAAGAGGTGTACGCCTCGCAAGACCCTCCGTTTGCACCTTCTCGAGAGCATTCTTT
Source organism: Paraburkholderia sp. GAS41 (assembly GCF_050436545.1). Classification (NCBI taxonomy): domain Bacteria; kingdom Pseudomonadati; phylum Pseudomonadota; class Betaproteobacteria; order Burkholderiales; family Burkholderiaceae; genus Paraburkholderia; species Paraburkholderia sp. GAS41. The sequence goes on along the minus strand of NZ_JBNDMK010000008.1, from coordinate 120,237 downwards.
TGCTCCTCGGTTGCACGCCCACCCGTGGACTTGCAACACGGCGTTACCATAGTGCATCGGGTTACCCATCGGCCCTCGAAACGCAGATGCGACGAGGCCTGAGCCGTTGGCATCAGCAATGGTATGGAGATTCTTGAAATGACTCAATCGTTCAGTTGGACCAGGCGGCTTGCGCTATTTTTTCAGCGCCTTTGGCAACCGACGTGTGCGTGCATGACATGCATGCCAGGAAGCTGGACGAGCATCGCCAGCCTCGTGCATTGGACGATCGCCTTCAGAACGGGGATATTCACCGGCCTATTGGCCGTCCTGCTGACCTTCTCACCGGCGGCCAGGCTTTACCAGAACCGTTATGGGAACGCGCTCGTAATGGGGTGTTTGACGGCCCTGGGCGATGCGTATTCACATCCCAGCCACTACCGCATCCCCGCCCTCGAACATCTGGCTACAGGGGTTGTTTCGGGATTGCTGGCGCTGGCGGCCTCGTTTCTCTTCGAGGATCGCGGCCGGCGCGTCCGCTTGATGTGGCATCGCGTAACAGGATGATTGCCCGATCGTTGGTTATCTATTCATCGATCGTTAGATTGCGCCTATCAGCTATGTCGCTGTCACCGTTTCCCGCATTTGATTCACTGGCAAACGGTGGCCGGATTTGTGTGTGGGTGTCCGATTTATAACCCGCTGAAGCGACAGGCACGATGAACGACGGGTTCTAAACGCAAGGATCGTTCAAGCTTAAGCTGAACGTCAGAGCATCGCAAAAGCCTCTTTCCAGGCGGCGCCATCCGTGTATTGACGGAAACTCGTGAGACGGCCCTCGCGTACCGTCCACACATGAACGAAATCAGCCTCCAGGTGCCGCCCTGTTGCGCGCACCGAGCCCCTGTAGAGACCGAATGCTGCGCATTGATCGTTCTCGGTCAGAAATTGGACTGGCTCGATCATGAATTGTTCGAAATCGCGGCTTATTCCATCAAAAACAGTTGCCACCACAGCATCGACTCCTTCAACCGTACCTTGATAGTACGGAGAGGCTTTCGCTTCCGTCCAATTGATGCGCGGATTGAACAGGGCGAGAGCCGCTGCCGCGTCACCACGTTCAAGCGTAGCATAGAGATTTCGAACAATCGTCTCGGTATCTGACATCGTGTTCTCCAGTTAGACATCGCTTCGGGTCATGCGCGCGACGCAGACTCGGCATAGTCCTGTCGACCTCCCGCTGGCCTAATTTCCAGGCATCATTTCGTGTTGGCAAGAGGAGTGACGTTAAACATTAATAGCCTCGCAAAGAAGCCGCCTTATCGCCCACCGTGGACATCAAGACGCTCCTCTACCAGCGAATGACCTCCGCACAATCCGGCTTGGTGACCGTTTTCCATGAACCCTCCGCTCGCGGGCCCCTTTGCTTTTTGTGAACCGCTACACATCTGAAGTAACTTGACGGAGGGCGTAAACACCACGTCACGGCCATACTGTAGTGAACTACCCATCGTGCCCTCCGTCATTTCCCGACGGCGCCATCAACCAAGTTGTCGCCGCTATGCGGCATCGCCTTAGTCCCTACGTGTCATGCCTTTTGCGCGTGAACGACGGGGAAGTCGATCTCGGTGTCAGCAACCGTGTTGACATAGTTTGTCCAGATGTTGAACGCTACATTCAGCACGATTTCGATCACGGCAGGCTCGCTGTAACCGGCGGCCTTGACGGCCTTCAGGTCGACGTCCGACACGCGACCGCGTGCATCGGTCACCTGCTTGGCGAACAGCACGGCAGCGGCCGCTTTCGGATCGTTTGAACCGCCGTTGCGGTTAGCAATGGTTTCGGCGTCATCGAGCTTGACGACGTTCTTTCCCAGGTACGTATGGGCCGACAGACAATAGTCACACCCATTGATCTCGGCCACGGCCAGTGCGATACGCTCACGCGTCTGTGCCGACAGTTCGCCCTTGCCCAACGGGCCCATCAGGCTCAGATAGCCTTCGAGCGCCGCCGGGCGGTTGCCGACCATGCGGAACAGGTTCGGCACGACACCGAGTTGTTTGTTGACAGCTTCAAGCAGGCCGTGGGACGCAGCGGGCGCGTCATTGACGGTAGCGGGGGTATGGATACGTGACGCCATAATGACCTCTCCTTTGGAAAAAAGGTTGCATCGAGCAACTGAGCGCAATCTTATGGAGTCCTCGATTCAAAGAGAATCCGTTAGTATCGGGAATCTTTTTCTCGGATTGCGAGAGAGTAACCGATCAACTTGAGGCGATGTCTCTTCTGGCGGGCGTGGTAGACGCAGACAGTCTGTCGACTGCATTTGGTCGGCTGGACATTGCACTGGCGATGGTCTTTCGCAACGCCGGAAAGATAGAGGAGCACGTGGCAGGTTCGGCAAGGTCGCCGTAGAGTGTGGCGGCGCCAGCAACCTGACTTACGTCCGCGCAGATATCCAGACTAACTTGCAGACAAGTTGTTGGACTCATTGCCGAGGACCCGTTCGTTACGGTCTTTAATCACCGCGTACGTTGTCGCCGTTGCACCAGGACCGGGGATGTACCGGACGTCTCGGAACGTCAAAGGCCCGCCATCTGAACCGCGGACCTCAACCCTTTCGACGGGTTGTCCATTGCTGTTTTCAATCAGCGTGATCGGTGGCTTTCCGTTCGGAGAGAGCCATTGATCGCCCCATTGAATGAGCGCAACGAGCACAGGATAAAGCGACTCGCCTTTATCAGTTAACCGATACCCAAACGCATTGGCACGCTCCGCTAATGGGAACCGTTCAAGCACTCCAAGCTGAATCAGTCGCTCGAGCCTGACTGTCAGCACGTTCCGCGCGATGCCGAGTTCGCTCTGGAACTCATCGAACCGCGTTCTCCCTTGGGTGCATTCGCGCACGATCAACAGCGTCCACCACTCACCGACCTCATCGAGAGCGCGAGCGATCGAGCAGTTTTTTCCATCAAGGCGTTTTCTATACATGATGGATTAAATACTACTGGAATTTTTATCACGCCACTTACCCGGTCTGCGGGTAACAGCTTCCCAGTTTCGACCAGTAGCGTGATGCAACTGTCTTTTCTATAGTTTCGTCACGAAACCTGCACTGCGAATCAACCACAGAAACCCGCATGGATCGCCGACTCGAAGCGATACGGAGTGCGTGAATTGACGCGATGCGCCTTGAAATTGTGGCTTACGTCTATAATCTTGATCCGAGACAGTGAACATGGGTCATCCAGCACATCGTTGGGCGATACGCCGACCATTATTCCAACCTGCTAAACAATTTGGGAATTTTATGAATGATCGTTTTAACCCGACCGAGGTGGGTGATTTTTCCCCAAAAATATCGGCGGACGTTGGCCGACCGAGATGGGTTGGCAAGGCCATCGCCCTGGCGGTGATCGTTGCTGTTGCAGCTACGGCATATCACCTGCATGTATCCAGCACGGCGTCCGTCGCGGCGCCACCGGCGACATCGGTCGCGGTCAGCGTACCGCTCCAGCAAAACATCGAGGCACGGCTTGGCTTCCTCGGGCAGTTCTCCGCGGTCAACCGCGTTGAACTTCGGGCGCAGGTCGGCGGCACACTCACCCAGATCGCGTTTAAGGACGGTGATATCGTGCACAAAGGGGACCTTCTGTTCGAGATCGACCCTGAGCCCTATCAGATCAAGCTAAGTGAAGCGACCGCGCAAATGGAGTCTGCGAAAGCCCGCTTGGCACTCGCGACGCGGGAACTGGCGCGTGCGCAGGAACTGCAACGTTCTGAAGCAGGTACGGTTGAAAACGTTGATCAGAAGGTTGCTGAGCAGCATGCCGCTCAGGCGGCAGTCGACGATGCGGGCGCTCAGGTTCAGGACGCGAAGTTCGATCTGGACCGATGCAAGATCTATGCACCGTTCACAGGACGCATGGGTACGCACCTTGTGTCGACAGGCAATCTGGTATCGGGAAGCCGCGCCGGAAGCAGCCCGACGACGCTGCTCGCAACGATTGTTTCGCTCGATCCCGTCTATCTCGACTTCGACATGAGCGAAAACGACTACGCGACGTTTCAGCAGTCCCGCGCAGGACACAAAGGTGCGCTGGAAGACTCGGTCAGCATTTCCCCAACGGGAGACGCCAGTTTTTCGCGTAAAGGGACACTGAACTTCATCGACAATTCGCTCGACCGCTCGAGCGGCACGATTCACGCTCGCGCAACGATTCCCAATAGCGACCTCGCCCTCACCCCCGGCGGATTTGCGCGAATCCAGCTTGCGACTTCGGCGCCCCAACCAGCCTTGCTTGTTCCCGACGCAGCAGTGCTCGCCGACCAGACCGACCACATGGTCTATGTCGTTGGCGACGATAACGTCGTCACGCCAAGGAAAGTGGAGATTGGCGATCTGCGCGATGGTCTGAGAATCATCCGAGCGGGCCTCGCGACCACTGACAAGATCGTGATTGATGGTATTCCCACAGTCAGGCCGGGTGCCAAGATCACTCCTCATGCAGGGACCATTCAGCCTGCGCCCGCACAGGCTGCCGAGGGAGCGACATCGTGAAACTCACACACTTTTTTATTGAGCATCCGCGCTTTGCAGCGGTCCTTAATATATTCGTAGTGCTCATCGGTCTCGCAACGATGATGTCGCTGCCCGTTGCCCAGTATCCGAACATCGTCCCCACCACCATCCAGATCACGACATCCTATCCGGGTGCATCTGCGGACGTGATCGCGCGAACCGTGGCAACGCCGCTTGAGCAGTCGATCAATGGCGTCGAGAACATGGATTACATGTCGAGCCAGTCGACCGGCAACGGTCAACTGACGATCACGGTGATCTTCAAGGTAGGGACCAATCCGGATACAGCGCTCCTCCTCACGCGTAGCCGCGTCGAGGACACGCTTTCGCGTTTGCCACAAGACGTTCAGCTGCAAGGCGTTCAGGTTAAAAAGACCATTCAGGCGCTACTGCTCGGCGTCCATGTCTACTCCCCGGACGGATCGCGCAGTCCCGAGTACATGTCCAACTACATGCTCAAGATTCGCGATCAGATTGCGCGTCTGCCGGGCGTATCGGACTTCCAGCTGTTCGGTGAGCGACAGTACGCGATGCGGATCTGAATCGATTCGGACAAGGCCGCGGCTTACAACATCCGCGCAAATGAAATTCTGACTGCATTGCGCGCCCAGAACGCGCCGGTATCGGCAGGTGTGCTGAATCAACCGCCTGTTTCCAGCAAGGGTAGCGGCGCCTACCAGATCAACATCGATGCGCTCGGCCGTCTGAGCACGCCTGAGCAGTTCGGCGATGTCGTTATCAAGTCCGATGCGCAGGGACGTGTCACGCGCATCCGTGACATTGGCCGCGTTGAACTGGGTTCGGTGGATTATGGCTCGAAGGCTTATGCGGACCGCTATGCATCGACACCGTGGTTTGTGATTGCCACGCCGGACGCGAACGTGGTGCAGGTCGAGCACGCCGTTTGGGACAAGATGGCCGAACTGAAGAAGAACTTCCCGCCCGGCATCGACTACGTGAAGATTTATGACCCAACCACGTTCGTCAGCCAGTCAATCGAAGAAGTGATCAAGACGATCGCGATTGCGGTATTGCTGGTGGTGGGCGTGGTGTACCTCTTCCTTCAGAACTGGCGTGCGACCATCATCCCGGTGGTTGCGATCCCGGTTTCGCTGATCGGCACATTCACGATTCTTTCGTTGTTTGGCGCCTCGATCAATAACCTCTCGCTATTCGGGCTTGTCCTTGCGGTCGGGATTGTCGTTGACGATGCCATCGTCGTGGTCGAGAACGTCGAGCGGAACATGGCGCTGGGCATGTCGCCGCGAGAGGCTGCGCATCAGACCATGAACGAAGTCTCCACCGCCATCATCGCCATCGCTCTGACGCTGTGCGCGGTGTTCGGGCCCACGGCGTTGATGTCGGGCATTTCGGGTCTGTTTTTCAAGCAGTTCGCGATCACGATCGCCGCATCCACCGTCATCTCGTGCTTCGTCTCGCTCACGTTGAGCCCGGCGCTCTGCGCGGTGCTGCTCAAACCACACGACATGGAAAAGACGCACGGCGGAACGACCACCCTTGGCCGCCTGCATCACGCCGTCTTTGGCCGCTTCAATACGTCGTTCGAATGGTTATCGTCGAAGTACGGCAAGATGACCGGTCGTTTCGTGCGTGCGACCACGGTCATGCTGATCGTCTATGCCGGCCTGATCGGCGCGACGGCCCTGCAGATGTCGAGGATGCCGACCGGCTTCATTCCGGATCAGGACATCGGCTATCAGGCGGTGATCGCCTTTCTCCCGCCTGGCTCCAGCCTCGAGCGCACGGACAAGGTCATCCGCGAAATCAACGACATTGTTCTCACGACACCTGGCATGCAAGGTGTGACGCATACGTCGCCAGTGGCAGGCTTTGATGTCACCACCGGCACCATTGCGCCCAATGTGGGGACGCTGTTCTACGGTCTACCTTCGCTATATGGCAAGCACGTTCCAGGCGTCAATGCGGCTTCGATGCTGGTCACGCTGCGCAAGCGCGTCTCTGTGATCAAGGACGCCGTGGTGGTGGTGATCAATCCCCCGCCCGTGCAGGGTCTCGGTTCCGCCGGCGGTTTCAAGCTGATGCTCGAAGATCGTGGCGGGCTGGGGCCTCAGGCTCTCGCCAACGCGACTAACGCGCTTGTCGCTGCAGCCAGAAACGACAAAGTCCTTGGCGGTGTATTCACGCTTTATAACGCAGGCGCCCCGTCCGTCTATGCAGATATCGACCGCCTCAAGGCAGAGAAAGTCGGCCTCACGCCGAGTGATGTGTTCTCGACGATGGATCTCTATCTTGGTTCGCAATACGTGAATGACTTCAACTATCTGGGCCGCAGCTATCAGGTGCGCGTACAGGGCGATGAATCGTTCCGCCAGACACCGGAGGACATCGGCCGGCTCAAGGTCCGCAATGCTAACGGCGATATGGTGCCGATCAGCAGCGTGGCCACCTTTAAAAACACCACCCAACCGTATCGTGTGCCGCGCTACAACCTGTACCCAGCAGCTGAAATCATGGGTGCAGCCGGCCCGGGATTCTCGTCCGGTGAAGCGATCGAGCACATGGAACAGCTCGCAAACCAGGTTCTTCCGAACGGCATCTCATACGAATGGACAGACCTGGCTCATCAGCAGAAAGAACAGACCATGTCTCCGCTCGTGATTTTCGCGGCATCGGCATTGTTCGTGTTCCTGGTGCTCGCCGCGCAGTACGAAAGCTGGAAAACACCCCTCGCGATCGTGCTGATCGTACCGATGTGTCTGCTCGCGGCTGCGATCGGTCTGAACATGCGGGGGATGCCAATCGACATCCTCGCGCAGATTGGCTTCGTCGTGCTCGTGGGGCTAGCCGCAAAGAACGCCATCCTCATCGTGGAGTTCGCCAGGCAAAGGCAGGAGGAGGACGGAGTCGGGGCGGAAGATGCGGCAGTGCACGCGGCTCACGTGCGCTTGCGCCCCATTCTCATGACGTCGTTTGCGTTTATTGCCGGTGTGGCGCCGCTTGCCATCGCCACAGGCGCCGGCTCAGAAATGCGACAGTCATTAGGGACTACTGTGTTTTTCGGCATGCTCGGCGTGACGATCTTTGGCCTCGCCTTCACACCGGCGTTCTACGCGTTTGTTCGCAAGCTCGGAATCAAGGGCGCAGCCCCTTTGCCCCAGAGGCTTAGCGGTGGAGATGCAAAATGAAGCACGTGATATCCAAAACATCGAAAGCAATCGTCAGCAGTCTGATTATCGGTGCGGCCCTCGCCGGATGCGCCGTTGGGCCGGACTACGTTGCACCTGAGACGAAACTCGCGCCCTTCCATAACAAGGATGCGGTCGCGAGCAGACAAACGACACTGGCCGCGCCGAAGCTGGACAACTGGTGGACCGGCTTCAACGATCCCATGCTCGCGACAGTGGTCCAGCGCGCGCTCGATCAGAACCTGGATCTACAGGCGTCTATCGCGCGAGTCGCCCAGGCGCGAGCAGCGGCGCAAGCTGCCGGTGCCGCACTGCTCCCGACGGTTGATGCCAACGCATCCTATACAGCCGAGCACCAGAGCACGCAAAGTCCGCTCGGCGCGCTGGCCAGTGCCTTCCCGAACTACAGTCGCGACCAGAAAGATTACGTTGTCGGCGCGACGGCCAGCTGGGAAATCGATCTGGCGGGTGGGCTGCGGCGTGCCCACACCGCTGCCCGTGACGAGGAGCAGGCCGCTGAAGCGGCACAACTCGGCACGCGCGTGACGGTCGCAGCCGATGCGGCTGACGCTTATCTGCAGATCAGGGGACTTCAGGCTCGAGTTGCCGTCACGCAAGATCAGATCGACACCGATGCACACTTGCTGGAACTGGTGAAGGCACGCAAGCAGGCCGGCGCGGCCGACGAACGCGAAGTCGCTCAGGCCGAAGCCCTGTTGCGTCAGGCGCGCGCAACGATGCCCACACTGCGGGTGAATCTCGAGGCCCAACTGAACCGCCTCGACGTGCTGATGGGCGCTCAGCCCGGGACGTACGCAGCGGAGCTCGGCACGAACGCCGCTGTCATCCCCGATATTCCCGCGATCGGCACTGGTGACCAGCCTGTCGACGTCCTGCGCCGCCGCCCTGACATCATTGCGGCAGAACGTCATCTGGCCGCTTCCAATGAGCAAATCGGGGTTGCGCTTTCCGACTACTATCCGAAGATTTCGCTCTCAGGCGCCCTGGGCTTCGACAGCCTGACGACCAATCATCTGCTCAGCGCGAAGTCATTTGAGCCTATTGGCACTGGAGCACTGCAGTGGCGCCTGTTCGACTTCGGCAAGGTGGATGCGGAGGTCAAAAACGCCCGCGGTGCGCATGCAGAAGCGCTGGCGCAGTATAAAGAAGCGGCGCTCAAGGCCACGGAGGATGTCGAGGATGCGTTCATTGCTCTCTCGCAGACAGAAATCGAGGCCCAGGAACTGCAACTTGAAGTCGACTCGCTCACCAGGGCACGGGACCTCTCTGAGAAAGCCTATCGCGCCGGTTCCATCACGTTGACTGATGTGCTGGACGCGGACCGGCAGCTCCTCGTGTCGCGAGACGAGCTTGACGCCACGAAGGCCGATGCAGCCCGGGCCGCGGTCCGAACATTCCGTGCGTTAGGCGGCGGATGGGATGCACCTCAGCAGGTTGCAGCGGCAAACTGACGCGTCCAAACCAAGCAGGAACATCCAGGGCCCGATGGCCTGGATGTTCCTATCTTCGCTACTCTTCGAATTTCCTCAGCGATTATGTTGTGCAATGCTGAGGCAAAATTCCGCGCCAATCCGCCAACCTCGTAGTTCGCTTTTTTTGGAAAATTCTTTGGGGCGGACGGCGTGGTCTGTTCGTTTCAACAGAAACAATCAGTGGCGCTAACTGAACAGATCAAGGGTCTGTGCACCGACGACTGATGTCTTTTTTGCAGCCCTCGGTCCCCATCGGGCATCCTCGAGGACCAGCAGTGTCTCCTTGCGATCGAGCCCACCCGCAAAACCAGTCAGCTCGCCGGACGATCCGATCACGCGGTGACAAGGCGCCACAATAGAGATCGGATTGCGCCCGTTCGCGGCGCCAACGGCTCTAACTGCCTTGGGACTTCCTATGGAAGCCGCGATCTCGGCATACGTACGAGTCTCCCCGTAAGGTATATCGACCAGCGCGTTCCAGACTTTCTTCTGAAACTCGGTTCCCCGGAAGTCGAGTGGAATCTCGAACCGGTTCCGCTTGCCGGCGAAATACTCTTCGAGCTGACGTTCCACGTTGAGTAACGTCGGATCATTCGCCTCCTCGTGAAGCGTACCCAGGCGGACCCTGCCTGGTCGCTCGTTCTCCCACAGAATGGCCACCAAAGCGGCCAGGCTAGTAACCAGCGTAAGCCGTCCAACCGGCGACGAAATGGTTTTGTACAGAAACTGCGGAGATGGGTGCTGCTCCATATACGACTCTCATTTTTGACTAACAGTGACATTCAACCGTTGTACCCGTGTTCCACATCATTCTACGTGCACAGTCCATGTCTGCCATATCGCCAGCGGATCTGGCCGAAAACACAGCCCGACCGCGCCACAGAAAGATTATATACGTAATCCATATTGATCGATCGGCGGGTCGGAGGCGGTACCTTCGTCTAATTGTGGCATCCGGAAGTGTCATGCCACACTGGTTCTTCGATGTCAGGCAGACCACCACGTGATTTCTGATGACGTCCGGTGCTCAACGTTGCCTACGTGGAGAGTGAAATGGGAACTCAACGCAATGTGTGGGAGCAGACCCTCAGGGTCTTGCCCGAGTCTCGTCGACGGACAAGAATTCTGATGAATCCGACTCTGGCCAGGACGACCGCATTCTTCATGATAACTGGTGGAAGCGAGTCGGCGATTGCGGAATACCGCCATCCGTATATGTTTCGATTCTCGAACGAACTTCACGGTCCGTCTTGTGGATTTGCTGGTGTGATGCGACAACGGGGAGATATGGAGAGCAATGCTGGAAATTGCGAACTTCCCGCACTAAATCTGTTTGCGCGCTGAGTGGTGCGACCATCCAGCGCGGGGATTCCATCTACAAGCCTTATTCACAAGGCCAAAGCCCGGGCAATGTGTGCCACGTCATACTGGCGGAAGCATTGGAAAGTCTGTAGCTGGGTCTGGGCACCCGCAATACTTCGGACAGCGATGAAGTCGCCAGCGTCGGCGCCTTTCAAAAATCGAGAAGTCACACACAGCTTCATGAGTTGCACGCCTGAAAGCGTCAACGGAGCCACCGAGGCCGCTCCACAGGTTCCATATGAACGCTCAAAGACCGTCACAAAACGGCGTTGAAATTCTCGAAGCTATGTGAACGGGCAGTCGCCCTTCCAGGCGTACTTGTTGAAAGCCTGCTTTAACACCACCAATCAGTCACCAGGACACGAATGCACATTGTCCCGGTGACGGACCGCCTCACCCAACGGATCAGGCGGATTTCAACGCGTTGAGGTGCTCCATACCGATGTCGGCAACCAGTTTGGACTGGATCGGCTCAATCGCCGCATTCGCAGCGTTGGCGCCAAAATCCAGCCCGACCGTCACACGGTTAGGACGCTGACCGCTCGGCTGCGCAATCAGGTCGACCAGCGTCGTTGCGACATCATGCGGGTCGGGCGCGCCTTCCGAGCTGAACAGACCGCCCAGAAATTCCTCGAATCCCGCCTGCAGCTTGACGAGGTCACCGTAGCTCTCCGCCCGGCCGATATCCGCCGGCTTCTGGATTGCCGTGTAGAGCTTCGTCGGATAGGGACCCGGCTGAAGCAGCACGACATCGATCCCCTGCTGCGACAGCTCGTAGCGGTAGCCTTCGGTCACCGCTTCCACGGCGTGTTTGGTTGCGCCATACAACGCGAAAAACGGCAACGTCACGCGGCCGAGAATGGAGCCGATGTTGACGATGAGACCACTCCTCGCCTTGTGCATGCTCGGCAGCGCGGCACGCGTCACGCGCTGGATGCCGAAGACATTCACATCGAACATCGCGCGGGTCTGCTCCGGCGTGAAGGTTTCCTGGATCCCGCCAGCCGCGATGCCGGCGTTATTGATCAGGACATCGAGCTTGCCACCGGTCTTTGCAAACAGCGCCTTGAATGCAGCGTCGACACTCGCATCATCCGTGACATCGAGTTCGAGCGTCTCGATGCCCCTGGAATTGAGCGCCTGCGCAGCTTCGCGATGACGGCCGTGCACGTCGCGCATGGTCGCGAAAACGCGATGACCGGCAGCAGCCAGCGTCACAGCAATGTCGTTGCCAAAACCGTTAGAGGTACCGGTGATGAGGATCGTCTTGGACATCGTATTTCCTTAAAAATATGCTTACAAGTAAGTCGAAACTGCCGGAAATTCCAGTGAGAGCCTCGTTACAGATCAGGAGCAGAAAATCGCCGTATCCCGCATCAGCGCAATTTCTGTAACGAACGTTACTGAATATAGATGACGTCGTGAATGGCGTCAAGAAATTCTTTAACGTACACTACAGATATCGTTTTGTAGCGGGGTGAGTGATGTTGCGAGGGCGTCCAAGAGAGTTCGACCGGGAGAAGGCGTTGACTGAGGCCATGCTGCTTTTCTGGCGCAAAGGTTTTCATGCGACCTCTTTGCGTGATCTGGGCGATGCGTTGAACATTCGCATGCCAAGCCTGTATGCCGCCTTTGGCAGCAAGGAGGCGCTCTACGTCGAGGCGGTCGATCTTTATATGCGGGCCACCCGCACGCTGTTGTGGCAACACCTGGAGAATGGTCAGCGGGCGCGTGAGGCGATTCGCGAGCTTCTGGTTGCGACAGCAGGTGAACTGACCAATCGCGAGGCGCATCCGGGCGGCTGCATGGTCACCTTTGCGACGACGGATGAAGACATGCCGACCGATGTCATAGCTGCGATCCTAGATGCGCGGCAGGATTGGCTCGACATTATTCGTGAACGACTGGAAGCCGCTGTCACCGAAGGCGAGCTTCCAGGCTCAACTGATGTGAACGCACTGAGCCGCTTCTATTTCTCAATGGTGCAAAGTATCGGGATTCAGGCACATGACGGTGTGCCATATGCGGAACTCGTGACCATCGTCGACATTGCGATGTCAGCATGGCCTGTGGCGCCTGCCAAAGGCCCGGCTATCGAAGCGAGTCGTGTCGCATAACAGAAACAACCCCGATGCACGCGGCGCGCTTGATGCGCCCTATCGAGCGCCTTTCAAACTCAACATGTACGCACGATCTTCCTCTGGCAGCGCTTCGAGCCACTCGGCTTCCGAACCTGGTTTTGGCAGGACCTGCCCGTACTCGACCATGTTCGAGGGTGCAAGCTCGGCGATGTAGGCCCACACATAACGCCTCTCTAGCCGGGTGATTTTGTGTATGGACGCGATAACGTCATCGAGCAGCAGTTTCTTCTGTTCCTCGGTGCGTCCTGCCCGTATGTGGCCGTGTACGAATACCTGTTTGGTCTCGATCAACACGCCACCCATGAAATGATTATCCGCTGGGATTTCATTGAAGATCACCTGCGCAAAGAAACCTTGCGCACCGGTCGCGCTGCTATGCGCCCGCGTGATTTCTTCGGCGACCTGCTTCTTCTGAGCAGACGTCAAAAGGCCATGCGTTGCATTAACGAAGTAAGTGGGCATCTGAAGTCTCCTTGAGCAAATGGATTAAAAGCATGCGATGCAATATCCAACCGGGCTGATCGATCCAGACACCATTCGTCTGATCAATTTCTCACGCTCTTCGTCACGTCCGCGCAATTGGAGAGCGCCTGAAATGCGCCCTGATCGCGAAGACCCCGCCTTGTCCAACGCATTGTGACAGCTACCTGCACGGACCCGGTATGGAATCATTCGCGACATTTCGCGCAACGAAACATCGCGGATAGCGTCGCCTGAGTCGATCTATAACGCCGGTAGCTCATCGCCTCGCATGCACCCAGTTCACCATCATCCCAGGCCCACACCTCGCGTAGGAGCGGCGCCGCCAAGGGCGAGCTGCCGACGCTCCTGAAGCACACCGTGTATCTGCGAAACGACAGCTGCCCCCTCTCCTACGCCGGCCGCAACCCGCTTGGTCGAGCCTGACCGTACGTCGCCGATTGCAAAGACGCCGGGAACGCTCGTCTCAAGCGTCCGATCTGTATCATCCAGGCGCCTGTGCGCTCGCGAGCCTGTCAGCACGAATCCTTTTTCATCGGTCGTCACGTTGCACCCTGTGAGCCACTCCGTATTCGGCACGGCGCCTGTGAAGAGAAAGAGATGTTTCACCGCAAACGACAGGGCATCTCCGACCTTTAGACAGTCGATCCTTGCCAGGCCTGAATCGTCACCACTCAGTGAGGTAATTTCAGTCTGTACATGCAGCGTGACATTGGGCAACCGCGCAATCCTGTCGATGAGATACCGCGACATGCTGGCTTCGAGGCCCTGTGCACGGATCAGAAGATGCACCTGCTTTGCGTGAGACGCCAGAAAGACGACACCCTGGCCGGCAGAGTTACCACCGCCTACGATAACCACATCGAGGCCTTTACATAATTTCGCTTCAATCGGAGAGGTGCCAAAAAAAACGCCACGCCCGATAAAGCGCTCAAGCCCTTCGATATCCGGCTTTCTGTAGGCCGCTCCCGACGCAATCACCACCGCGTGAGCCTTGATCGCTCTGTGGTCTTCCAGCTCTACTTCGATCGGCGTGCACTCGCAGTGCAAGACCTGGGCCTTGGACGGAATGCTGATATGGACGCCGAATTTCTGGGCCTGGATGAACGCTCTGCCCGTCAGCGCCTGCCCGGAAACCCCGGTCGGAAATCCAAGGTAGTTTTCGATTCGGGCGCTCGCGCTTGCCTGCCCTCCCGGACCTCGACTATCGAAGATGGTGACGGACAGGCCCTCAGAGGCCGCATAGACCGCTGCTGCCAGTCCAGCCGGGCCGGCACCGACGATCACCAGGTCGTAGGTATGGTCCGCATCGAATTCGGGTAGCCAGCCGAGTTGTGCCGCTACGTGATTTTCATCGGGTGCCCGCAACACCGTGCCGTCCGGACAGACCATGATGGGAAAATCCGCTTTTGACGCGGAGATTCGTTCCAGCAACCGAACCGTCTCCGGATCGTCCCGCGCATCGATTACCGTATGCGGATACGCATTTCTCCGCAGCAGCCGTTGCAGGGTAATCATCCGGACATCGGCCGTATCGCCGACCAGTACGGGTCCGCTGCCGTTTTCAATCAATGCGGCACGCCGGATGATCAATGCCCGCATGATCTTCTCGCCGATTTCCGCTTCCGTCACAAGCAGATTTCGCAGATCCGCAGGCGCTATGACAATACCTTCGGTATCCTCGATAGCATGACCGTCACCGAGACAGGGGTGGCCAAACAGCTGCGCAATTTCGCCGAGGAAATGTCCGGCATGCTGATCGACGACGCGATGGACTCGCCCGATCGCATCTCTTCGCGACACTCGCACCAGACCATTGAGGATGACTATCAGTCCACGACTGGGATATCCCATCGTGAATAGCGTCTCGCCCGCCTTCCATTTCGACACGGATCCGAATGCACGAGTGCGCTCTACTTCGCGCGCGGACAGCGACGGAAGCATCTGGTGAAGCCGGCTGGACAGCGGTGAAAACGCAGCGTCGGCTTCAATCGCTTCTATCTCCGCTGCGCTGTGCTGCGAAATCACATTCGACGCGTCGATCAGATAGCGTCGTGACAAAGGTTCCGCCTCATCCAGCGTCATCGTGGGATCGGTGCAGGGTGCCGTCCGATCATCTGGTTCATCCTGACTAGTCATGGCTTTCCCGTCAAACAGGCGAAAACGAAAGACATCGTAGAGCTTAGCGCTGAAAAGATGTCGTTGCAAACAGGGCCCAGATGGAGCAGGCGCGTCCGGTCACGCCACCGGGCCCTGCCAATCCGTTATACAAAATCTGCCTGATCGAGATACAACTGCGCCATCGCTGAGAAGCGCACGCCTTGAAGATTCGTACGCGTCACAATGAGCGAATCTTCGAAGTACGGAATGATGAGCGGTGTTTCATCGGCCAGCAGCCGCTCGACCTGACCGGCCACCTGCTTCTGTTGCGCAACGTCCAGGGTCGACATGTAGCTCATGATCAACTTGTCGTATTGCGGGTTCGAGAAACGCGCTGCATTCCATGCGCCGCCGGTCATCAATGGACCGCGCAAAAACGAGTCTGGCACGCCCCGGTGACCGTAGTCCGTCATGCCCATAGGGGAATCGAGCCAGTCTGATTTGCCGGGCGTGCCGGCGCCGTAGTAGGCCTCCTGTGACTCGACATTCAGCGAGACATTCACGCCAATCGATCTCGCGGCGTTTTGAACAACCACGGCGAGATCGGACATCTCCAGGAAGGCCTCGGTCGTCAGTTGTGCAGAAAAGCCATTCGCCATGCCCGCCGCAGCCAGACGAGCTTTTGCGCCATTAATATCGCGCGACTTTTGCGGGAGCGAGGCATCGAACGCAGGGAAAACGGGGGCGAACGGATGATCGTTCGCCACGACGCCGCGGCCCATCAGCAGGCCGCGTACCATGGCATCCCGGTCGAGACTCAGTGCAAGAGCCTGTCGGACCCGTTTGTCCCTGAAGGCACCTTGATCCGTGCGCATGTGAATTTGACGATGTGTGCTCGACCGTGTCCCAGCTATCTTGAACTCGGAGTCGTTCAGCAACGCAACGCCGCCATGCACCGTAAAGCGGGTGAGGACGTCCACCTCGTGTCCCTGCATGGCAAGAATCTGCCCTTGCTGGTCACCATAAAACTT
Source organism: Paraburkholderia sp. GAS41 (assembly GCF_050436545.1). NCBI lineage: Bacteria > Pseudomonadati > Pseudomonadota > Betaproteobacteria > Burkholderiales > Burkholderiaceae > Paraburkholderia > Paraburkholderia sp. GAS41. The sequence goes on along the minus strand of NZ_JBNDMK010000008.1, from coordinate 103,902 downwards.
GAATTCCACCCGAGCCACACGTGCCTTTGGCCCCCAGTAGTCATCATTGCGCACAAACGAGGCGCCAACCCTGGGTTGAAAGTGCTCGAGCTTGTAAGGACCCGTGCCGATAAAGGACTGTTCGTACGGACCTTTGAAGTCCGATGGCAAGATCACCGCATTGACGGTGTCCGAGGACACGTACCACGGGAACGAACCATTGGGTGTGTCGAGATGAAATTCCACTGTCTCTTCGTCACGGGCCCGCGTACCGCCCTTCGACAACACGCCCTTGAATGTCGAACTAGCCGCCGACCCTGTTTCGGGATCCGTTAGCCGATCAAAGGTGGTGACCACGTCTTTGGCGGTGAGCGGCTTACCGTTCTGGAAGCGAACCCCCTTGCGTAGCTTGAACGTCCAGATCGTGCCCGCTGTATTCGGACTCCACGACAAGGCGAGCGCTGGCTGCAACGTGACCGTTGCGCTATTGGCATTCAACAGATATTCACCGCTCTGGTTGAGCAGTGCGGGACTTGCCACGTCGAACGCTGTGAGTGGATTGATCGCCCCCGAGGGCATAGGATGGCCCACCCGGATGACAGCGGTCGACGCGGCCGCAGCACGCGAGGTGAGGCCCGTGAAGATTGCCCCGCCACCGAGCGTCCACAAGCCGAGCACGCTGCCGGCACGCAACAGCTCGCGGCGCGATAGCCGGCCCGAGAGAAATTCATCAACGGCATGGTTCTGAATCTCGTTGCCCTTGTTTCGAATCGTGCGGAACACATTGCCTTTATTGGTCATGGTCGATCAAAGAGTTTTTTATAGGTTCTAGCGTGTTTGGGGCTGTTGGACTGGGTACCCAGCTCAACCATCGGTCATGCATTGCATGTCAATTGAACGTCCGTTAGACGCGCGCCTCGAATCGATTGGGTGGACGTACCAGACCCAGCTTGTCGCGAAGCGTGCCGGGCCGGTAGCTGGATTGGGCGAGTCCGCGTCGCTGCAATTCCGGAATCACGTTCTGCGCGAAGTCGGACAGGTCTTGGGGTAACACGGGGAACATCAAATTGAAACCGTCACACAGCCCCGCCTTGAACCAGCTTTCCATGAAGTCGGCGATTTCAGCGGCAGTGCCGGCCACCACCGGTGCCGCGCCGGACGTTGAAAGCTGCCGCGCGACCTCCCGAATGGTCATGTTCTGCGCCTTGAATGCCTTTAATCGCGCGAGGTTGCTCCGCTGTCCGTTGTAGTTGTCCTCGTCCGGCAAGGGTGGCAGTGGCCCGTCGAGCGGAAGCATGGAGAGATCAACCTGGCACCAGCTCGACGCGAGATCGACGCCCATCCGTTCCGGTACCAGCGATTCCAGCAGTTCACGCTTTTCCTTTGCCTCAGCCGCGGACGCCGCGAGAACCGGCTGGATGCCGGGCAAAATCTTGAGACTGTTTGGCGAGCGACCGTTTCGCTCGAGACGTTCGTTGAGATCCCTGCGATAAAGCATGCCTTCCTCGAGGCTACGGCACATCGAAAAATGCAAGTCTGCGTGCGCAGCGGCGAGGTTCTTGCCGTCATTCGAAGAACCGGCCTGAACCAGAACCGGATAGCCTTGCGGCGAACGTGGCAGGTTTAGAGGGCCGCGCACGTCGAAATGCTCGCCTTGATGGTCGATCCTATGAACCTTCGTTGCGTCCGCAAACAATCCGCTCTCACGGTCGAGCAGCACGGCCCCATCCTCCCAGCTGTCCCACAGGGCTTTGACCACGTCCAGATACTCCGCGGCACGCTCGTAGCGGTGCGCATGCTCGAGTGTGGTGCTCCGCCCGAAGTTCATGGCTTCTTCGTTCATGCCGGAAGTCACCACGTTCCATGCAACCCGTCCCTCGCTCAGGTGGTCAAGCGAAGAGAACATGCGCGCAACGTTGTACGGCTCGCTGAAAGAAGCAGACAGCGTGCTGATCAGCCCCAGATTGGATGTCACTGCGGAAAGCGCGGAGAGCACCGTGATGGGCTCGAGCCGTGCATTTGCGTAGTGCGCAACATTGCTTTCGAACGTGTCCCACATTGCCACGTGATCGGCGATGAACAACGCGTCGAGACACGCTGTTTCTGCTAAAACGGCAAGATCGCGGTAGTACTGGAGACCGAAAATCTCGAAGCCAGGCGCACGAGGGTGCCGCCATGACATCCGATGATCGCCCTGCGGATTGAAGAAAAACGCGCCCAAAATCATCTGCTCTCGCCGCATCCCTGCTCCATGACTTGTAGTAGACATTTCCTCGTTACGCATGCCTTGTGACAGGACAGTAACGCTCGACGTGATTCTAGAGGCATCGAGGAATTCGCGCAGCGCGCGGTATCGTGCTTTACAGATACCTGCGATCACGGCAAGCCTGGCGGGAGTCAGAAGTGGTGCGGCAAACCACTGAATTGCACGGGCAAGAAGGAAGTTAAAGAGCGAATGAGTGGGTCCTCAGGATGATGGACAGAATCGCTGAAGAGCAGGCGCCTGTTTGCACGAAACAGGTTCGGTAGCATCACAACGACGCTGAACCTGTCATGCCGGGTTGCTGACAAGAGATCAGTGTGCCCTTTCATCCAGCGCATCCATACGCCCTACCACGATCACCATGAGGACTGCGAAGCCACAGATCGCTGCGCCCGCCCACATGGATGCATGCAGGTCTATATGGTCGGCGACCAGACCGCCGATCAGCGATCCTAACGTGATCGAGAGCTGAAACACCAATGTGTTCATGGATTGCGCGGCCTCCGGGGCATGCTGCGTCGACTTGAATAGCCAAAGCTGCGTGCCCACTGGCGTCATCCCCCATGAAAGGGCCCAACACAGCAAGCTGATGATTGCGATAATGAAATGATGCGGCAATGCCGCGATCGCGATCAGGGAACCGAGGAACAGCACGACGTTACCGTAGACGGTTTTGTGCAGATGCCACTAGCCGCCTCTGCACCGAATTTAGCCACTGCGTGCAGGATAAAATCGCCTTAATCGGAATTCGACCAGACAAGAAGGTCCATCATGGATTTCAATCATAATCCATGCAGGCAGTCGATTAAAAAGATGCGCCGCACGGTCGAGCCGCCACAAAGCGCTTGTGGCTATGTTAGCAACGTGGATTCATCGCGGCTTATGCAAAATTGTAGATGCCCATAACCAAACCTTCTACATGCATGGGCAAGCGAGGACGCCCGGAAAGCGACAATGATCTATGGCGTCCCGACAAACGCGACGGGTCTCGGAAGACAGATGTAGCAGCCAATACAAACTATGACTGCACGGCTGACCCGCGCACCCGATCATTCCGCAATGAAATTCATCGGCCCAAGAAAATCCAGCTTTCCAACATCAACGCCGTCTTTGCGCAAGATCGCATAGGCCATCGCAATGTGAAAATACACATTCGGAATGACCATCTGCAATAAGTAGTCTTGCCCTTCGATTATCTTGCCAGGCACCCACGAGACCTTGACGCGCTGCTCGCGCGCGTGCGCATATTGGTCGGCCATGACGCTTTTCGTGAATGCCACCGTCTTGCGGATACGGGTGCGTACCTCGTCGATGGTCCGCTCGTTGTCCTCGAAGCTTGGTGGCTTTTGCCCTGACAGCCATGCCGCACCCGCTTTGAGGTAGTCAGATGCGCTCTGAATTTGATAGATGAATGGCGCCATATCCGGCGCGAGACGGCTATTCATCAGCACACCGACGTCGAACTTCTTCAGGTCAGCATGGAGCGCCGCCTTATCGAGCATCGTTTCCACTGCGAGGAACGCCTGTGTGCACTGCAAAATTGCGTCGTAATACATAAAAATATCCCTTTTTTTGTGTGGCCTATCCGTCTGCACAAGGCAGCAACCGACAACCTTCTGACGATACCCTTCGTCACTGCAGGCGTCCACTCCAGCGTCACAGACATCCCCGCGGGGCCTCTACCACTACCGGTCTCACGGACCCATAGCTTTTTTACGTAATTGCTGCAAGACCATTGCGAGGTCTTGACCACCGCGAATGCGCAGTGTGGCTAAAGCGACGTTCTTTCTCTACCGTGACATGATCTGACTTGCCTTGGCAGTGATTCGTCCGCCGGTGGCGCCAAGCGGGTGTCTCGATACTCTACAATCATTTTCTCGATTTGTATTACACTCGACATCCACATTGCAGGAACGTCACAGCCTTCGCAGACGGTCCTGAATCCTTATGCGAGCGATTGACATTCGGCCTCTATGAGGCACTGAAGACTGCAAAAAGGTCGCTCCCGCCGAATTTTGACCTTAGATGAACCCTACACATTTTCTCGACGTCGCGACGATTGAACTGCCGTTCGTGCCACCGTTTGACTGGCACAGGATGCTTTGCTTTTTCGACAGACGATCGTCGGCAGGCGTCGAAGCGATCGAAGACGATGTGTATCGTCGAGCCATAGAATGGGATAACGACCACGGCACAATGGAAATCCGCTTGCATCCGCGGAGAAAATGTCTGGTTGTCACGCTCGAGGGCACCATTGCTCGTCATGCAGATGCATTGGTCGCGCCGCTGTCACGTATGTTCGATACTGAAACGGATCCGAACGACATCCATCGTTGTTTCTCGTCGGATCCATGGCTCGCGCCTCTGGTCGAGTCAGCGCCGGGCCTGCCTGTCCCCGGCGCCTGGTCAGCATTTGAACTCGTGATTCGAACCATCGTCGGACAGCAAGTCAGTGTAAAGGCCGCAACAACGGTGATGGGGAGAATTGTCGCGCGGGTAGGCAAGCGAATTGACGGTCATCTACATGAAGACACCGCCTGGCGCTTTCCCACGCCTGCCGCGCTGGCCGCAGCCGACCTGACAGGCATCGGTATGCCAGGCAAACGGATCGCGACAGTTCAGGCAGTGGCCTCCGCGGTCGCAAGCGGCGCGCTTCCCCTTGATGACCGGCATGCCGACGGGACCGTGATTCGCTCATCTTTGCTTGCGCTGCCAGGCGTCGGGCCGTGGACTGTCGAATATGTCGCGATGCGCGCACTCCGGGATCCCGACGCCTGGACCGCTTCGGACCTCGTTCTCATGAACGCGATCCTCAGACGCGATCCTGATCTGAAGCGACCCGCACAGCAAAAGGCGAGAACCGAGGCGTGGCGCCCGTGGCGAGCTTACGCCGCCATCCATCTCTGGAACGGATTCGCCGCAGAGTCCGGCCGGGTTGGCGGTGGTTAATCGGCTCCGCTCCATGAGCGGCCAAGCGATTTCAAGGCGTACGTTCTGACTGCGGCGCTACTACTCTAGAACCCATCGTCCTTCGCGCAAGCTCCCGCATCCCATCGGAGCACCCAAGGCGTATGTGCCCCCCTTCCACGATTCTTCCGTCGTCGCTTTGAAGGGCCGACCGCAACGCCAACGCCGTTAGCCACTCGGTCGATCCCGCAAAAGCTCACCTAAACAGCAGCGAGATGCATTGCGTGAGCACCTATAATCCACATTCAGGATCGTGGTCTTTTCCGCTACGTCCCAGTTTTCACCATTGCTCTCACCACTTCATTGCGCGATTGCTGATCAACGGACGAAGTCCATGTGGATTATTATGTCTCTCTAGACCAATCTTTGCCCGGGAGAGCAAATTATGGGATATTCCCAAGCAGAAAAGGCCGAAACCCATCAGCGAATAGTCGATGTTGCCTCTCGGCGGTTCCGTGAGCTCGGACTGGAAGGTATCAGCGTTGCTGACGTCATGAATGAAGCGGGACTGACAGTCGGCGGGTTTTACAAGCATTTTGCATCGCGCGATGATCTGGTAGTCGAGGCCGTAGCCGCTGCGTGCGATGAGATGAATCAATCCCTGTTGACGGCCCAAACTACCCTGAAGAAGAGCATTCAGACTTACCTTTCGGAAGCGCATCGGGATAAGGTCGACACGGGATGTCCGCTCGCTTTGCTAGTCAACGACATCGCGCGCACCACCGACGACGCCCGCGAGGCCTATACCCAGCGTCTGGAGAATAGTCTCAGCCTCCTTGAAAGTCAGATGCCGAAGGGCACTGAAGGAAATCTGCGGGCAAAAGCACTCCTCATTTATAGCGCTTACATCGGTGCAATCGGCTTGTCCCGTGCGGTACCCGACCCCAAGCTTTCAAGTCAGATTTTGAGCGCTGTGTCTTCGCAACTGATCGCCCTCTTCCCAGCCAAAAAGCCGCAAACCGCCGCTGCATAACGGACAGTGCATTCCTGTGAAAAATTGCCCGTCATAGTGCGTATCTACACAACAAATGGAAAAGCGCATTGTGTTCATGTGGGGCCAGCATGGCGAACAGCGGCAAGCTCCACATGTTCCGTACAACGTATTGATTAACGAAGCCTGCAGCGTGTTGATGTCCTCCTCCCGTAGCCCACGCGTCCAATACGGCGAACAGCGCCTGAGCGCCCTCCACCCATACCCGACCGTCTCCACGCCACGATAATTCTGATAAGTGGTTATAATCCAGAATAGTTCGATTGGATTGATATCATTGATCCACGGCGAGGCAACGCAACGCCTTGCAAGTGCGACGTCGTTATCGTGGAAGGAATGGCATGGATCGTCTTCAGGCAATGCAGACGTTCGTCAAGATTGTGGAGATGAACAGCTTTTCCCGAGCCGCGGATGTGCTCGGTATGCCTCGGGCCTCTGCCACGATCATCATCAAGAACCTTGAAGCTCATCTCAAGGTCAATCTGATGCAGCGGACCACCCGCAAAATGAATCTCACGCCGGAGGGCGCGCAATACTACGAGCGCTGCGTTCGTATTCTCTCGGACATCAAAGAAAATGAAGATGCGCTGGCCAGCACCGGACGGGGGCCACAAGGTCCACTCCGCGTCGACATGCCAGGTTCAATCGGGCGCCTGATCATTGCGCCACGCATCATGGAATTCAAGGAACGATATCCGGACATCAACCTGTCCATGGGATTCCTCGACAGACCTTTGAATGGCACCCAGTCGGCCGTCGATTGCGTAATATGCTCAGGCTACCGTCATGACCCGGGTTTCGTTAGAAGATCGCTCGGTGAAGCAGCAATGCTCACCGTTGCCAGTCCGATCTACCTTGAACGGAACGGCATGCCAAAAGATCTCGATGAATTGCGTAGCCACTACGCGGTTCATTATCACTCGAACATCACAGACCGAACAATTGCGCACAACTTCGTCATCGACGCTGTGCCCAAAGAGGTCAAAATGAAAAGCTCGTTGAAACTGGGCGATCTTGAAGCCTACGTGGCGTGCGGGCTGGTGGGTGCGGGAATTATCCAGGCGCCCACATTTCTGCTCCAGGATCACCTCGCTGACGGGCGACTGGTGGAAATTCTCCCCCAATGGAAGCCACTGCCCGTACCAGTGTCAGTGCAGTACGCATCCGATAGGCATCTGGTCGGGCGGGTTCGCGTATTCGTCGAATGGACGGCCCAAGTGTTCAAAGAATGCTGTGGCATGAGTGCGGAAGAAACATCCGAACGCAACTACCCTGGCGTGCACCCATTTAACGAACTGCTATCGTCCCTGTAACGCTGGATGCACGGCACCGTTGTGCTGACTGCCGATCAGGCTCGCTTTCGTCTTCCTTGCGTTGACACCGCCTTGACCCCAGGTTGTTCAATCAGAAACACGCTGCGATCTTTTGCGTCCTTGATCCATGCTGGCGGCCGTGCTCGTCCGCTCCATGTCGCCCCGGTTGCGGGGTCCCGGTACTTGGGAGCCGGCTTGACCGCAGAAGGCCTGGCAACTGAAGTACGAACTCCGTTTTTTGACCCAACTGGCCTGCCACGTTTGCGCGGTGCATCTGAATCTTGCACCCCAGTTTCGATGTCCTTAATGGAGAGGCCGTGCTCCGCCATCATCTTTCGTATGCTTGACACCACCGACGCAGATTTCTTTCGACGCAGTTCGTCAGCTTTTTTCTGCAGCAGGACAATCCTTTGTTCGATCTGGGATAACGTGACCATCTTATCTCTAGGTAAAAATTGAAGATCTAGCGCTCCGCCTCAGCACTGATGTTGTAGAAATCGAGCCGGATCGACTAAAACTATAGCGTACCAACATAACAAATAGAATACATTCTTCGAACTGATCGAAATAATCTGACACGACTGAGAGCAGAAGTCTGGAAGGGACGTAAGCAGTCAAAGCAACGCATCGCTAGTGCGGCAGCGTAAGCAATTCAAATACAAGGTTCACTGAATAACCTGATCGAGGCGAACAACTTGGATCGACTGGAAGCTATGCAGATTCTGCTGACCGCAGTAGACGCGGGAAGCCTGTCAGCAGCCGCTCGGGAATTGAAAATTCCTGTAAGCACGCTGACCCGAAAGGTCACGGATCTCGAAGAGATGCTTGGAACCCGGTTGTTGATACGCACGACGCGAAAGCTCATGCTAACGGACGGCGGCGCATCATACGTCGCCGCGGCGCGGCGTATCCTGGATCTGGTACGCGAGCAGGAACACGAAGCAACCGGCGAATTCACATCGGCAAGAGGTGAGCTGGTTATTACCGCGCCCATGCAACTCGGACGGCTTCATGTTCTACCGGTCATTAACCAGTTCCTGACCCAGTACCCCGAAATCACGGTTCGTCTTCTGTTGTCCGACCGGAATATCGACCTGATTGACTCGCACGCTGATCTCGCCGTGCGGATCGGCGAATTGGCGGACAGCAATATGATCGCCACGCGCGTTGGTTCGCTGCGCCCCATTCTTTGCGCGAGCCCGACGTTCCTGGAACAACATGGATTGCCGCAGGAGCCCGACGAGGTCGCGAAATATTCCTGCGTGGTCTTCAATAGTCCCTATTTGTCGCCTTGGCGTTTCCGTCTCCCGGCAACGAACAAGGTGCTGACACTTGAAGTCGCGCCAAGGCTCGAGGTCACGACACCCGATGCAGCAGTCAGCGCTGCCGTGGACGGCGTAGGTATAACGCTGGTGTTCGAGCATGACGCCGACCAGGCACTCAGCGGCGAACAGCTACAGATCCTGCTGCCGCAGTTCGAAGTGGGACCTGTTCCGGTCCATCTGGTTCACGTATCCCGAAGTCTCATGGCAATCAAGCTGCGCCATTTTATCGACTTCGCGGCGCCAAAGCTCAGGGAATCATTGTCCCGATTCGGAAAGCAGGATCGACGCTAAGTTTTAACGGCGCTCATTGATAGCGCCCTCAGTGAGTTCGCCCTTTCGACGCGCGGATAAAGGCACCCACCTGTCGCCCCACTGCATCAGCGCGACCAGCACGGGATAGAGTTCCACGCCTTTCGCCGTCAATCGATATCCAAATGTTTTGGCGCGTTCAGGAAGCGGGAAGCGCTCCAGAATTTTTAACTCGATCAGCCGCTCAAGCCGGGCAGTCAAAATGTTGCGCGATATACCCAGCTCGCTTTGAAATTCGTCGAAGCGTGTATTGCCTTGCGTACATTCGCGGATGATCAAAAGCGTCCACCACTCGCCGACTTCGTCGAGGGCGCGAGCAATGGAGCAGTTCATTCCATCAAAGCGTTTTCGTTGCATGGTAAAACTGATCCTACCTGAAGTTTTGTCACGCAACTTCCTCATCCCATGGGGAACAGTTTCCCGAATTCAAAAGTAGCATGGCGCCACCGCCTTCTCTATAGTTCCGTCACGAAACTTAACCCGCAGACATACTTAGGGAAACGAAATGGACCGCCGTCTTCTGACACTCGCGCTAGGTATGTTTGCGCTGGGTACCGACAGCTTTGTCTTTGCCGGCATTCTGCCTGAAATTGCGCGCTCTTTTGACGTAAGCATTGGTGCAGCCGGCCAATTGATAACCGCCTATGCGCTGAGTTACGCGTTGCTGGGCCCGACCATTGCGGCGCTTGCCGCAGGTGTAGCACGCAAGCGCTTACTGCTCGGCGGTATTGGCTTGTTCGTTCTTGCCAACCTCGGCACGATCGTGGCGCCGAACATCGGCCTCGCTCTCGCTACCCGCGCTCTTGCGGGCCTCGGAGCTGCCATGTTTTCGCCAACTGCAAGCGGCACCGGCGCGATGCTGGTGCCTCCAGAACGTCGCGGCTACGCACTGTCCATCATTGTGGCCGGGTTGACGACTGCGACTGCATTGGGCTCGCCGATCGGTGCGGTTATTGGCGGATTGGCGAACTGGCATTGGACGATGGTCTTTGTGGCCGCGCTCGGTGTAGCCGCGTTCGCGGGTATCTGGGCATTCATGCCTGAAGTACCGCTGCCGCCGGCCATCTCGCTCGCGAAGCGTCTCGCGCCGCTGGCTGACACCCGCGTTGGCCTTACGCTCGCGACCACGGTGCTTGCACAGGTGGGCACCTTCATGATCTTCAGCTATTTCTCGGTCGTGTTCGACCGGGCGACGGGTCACAACCCCAATGTCCTGGGTGGACTGCTCGTGCTTTGGGGGCTCGCGGGAACCTGTGCGAACCTGCTGACCGGCCGTGTTCTCGACAAGGTCGGTTCGCGCAAGCTGGTCATGGGCATGCTCACCGCGGTCGCAGCGGTTATCTTCACCATGCCGTGGTCTGGCGCGCACCTGTGGAGCGCCGCAATCGCCGTCACCATCTGGGGTGGATGTGCGTGGGGAGCACTCGTGCCACAGCAATTCCGCCTTGCCAGCCTTAACCCGCCCATGACCTCGGTACTGGTTGGTCTGAACACTTCGGCGACTTACGTCGGGGTATCCATCGCGGGTGCGGTCGGTGCAGCGGTCATTCCGTCAATCGGCAGCCACAACCTGAGCTACCTGGCTAGCATCACGGTGGCCGTCGCGATCGTCGTCTCTGAACTGGCGAGCAGGCGCATTGCAGCCGGCGCCATTACCCGGAGCAGCGCCATCGCCTGAGTCAGTTCTGAACGCCCGACAATCATGCGGATAAATCGAACTGAACATTACGAATCCTCATCATTATTCATGTTTCAAGTAACAATACGTGCCCAGCTGGCCTCATCATCACGCCGACCTTCTTCATATCTTTCACACACGCCCGTCCTGACGCCCCGACCCACGGGTGCCGTATCGCACGGGCATCTCCGTTATCTAAGAGTCCTTTCCGGCAGCACCGCCTAAAGAAATGGAGAAGACCCACGAGGCAGCATCCACGGCACTGGGGCGTTTGCACCATGCCGTATTCGGCCGGTTCAACGCCTCGTTCGAGTGGCTCTCAAACCGCTATGGCACGATAACGGGACGTCTGGTTCGTAAGACGACGGTGATGTTGATCGTCTATGCGGGACTGATTGCGGCCACTGCCTTTCGGATGTCGAGAATGCCAACCGGTTTGATCCCGGACCAGGACATCGGATATCAGGCGATCATTGCGTTGTTGCCGCCAGGTTCGAGCCTTGAGCGCACCGACCAGGTGGCGCGCGAGGTGAATGACATCGCGCTTAAAACCAGGGGTATCGATCACACGTCGCCAGTGACTGGCTACGATGTAACCACCACGACGATCGCGCCCAACGTCGGCACGGTTTTCACGGGGCTCCCGTCGCTGTACGGCGAGCACATCAAGGGGGTCAATGCAGCCGCCATGCTGGTGACGCTTCGCAAGCGCCTTGCCACTGTCAAAGATGCCATCATCATTGTGGTCAATCCACCACCGGTTCAAGGTCTGGGCGCTGCTGGCGGCTTCAAGCTGATGCTGGAGGACCGCGCCGGCCTCGGTCCGCAGGCACTCGCGCAAGCGGCAAGCGCACTGGTCGCGGCCGCCAACAAGGACAAGATGTTCGGAGGCGTGTTTACGCTCTATAACGCAGGGTCTCCGTCTGTCTACGCGGATATTGATCGCCTGAAGGCCGAGAAGGTCGGACTGATTCCGACTGATGTATTCAACACGATGGAACTCTATCTCGGCTCGCAGTATGTGAACGATTTCAACGATCTCAATCGCGCCTACCAGGTGCGGGTGCAGGGCGATCAGGCCTTCCGCGAAGCGCCCGAGGACCTTGGACGACTCAAGGCGCGTAACGCCGCCGGAGACATGGTGCCCATCGGTACCGTTGCCACGTTCAAATATCAGACCATGCCCTACCGCATACCGCGCTACAACCTGTATCCAGCGGCCGATGTGATGGGCGCAGCTGCACCGGATGTCTCGTCGGGTCAGGCGATGGATCGCATGGAGCCGCTCGCCAATCAGGTGCTTCCTAACGGCGTGTCGTTTGATTGGACCGATCTTGCCCATCAACAGAAAGAGCAAACCCTGTCGCCGCTCGCGATCGTGCTGAGCGTACCGATGTGTCTGCTCGCCGCAGCAATTGGCCTGAATATCCGCGGCATGCCAATCGACATTCTTGCGCAGATTGGATTCGTGGTGCTCGTAGGGCTGGCGGCTAAAAACGCCATTCTCATTGTCGAGTTTGCCAGGCAACGGCAAGACGAAGACGGCGTTGGACCCGAAGATGTCGCCACGCATGCTGCGCATGTCCGGTTGCGGCCAATCCTGATGACCTCGTTTGCGTTCATTGGTGGTGTCGCACCGCTAGCTATTGCAAGTGGTGCCGGCTCGGAAATGCGCCAGTCACTGGGAACCACCGTGTTCTTTGGCATACTCGGCGTGACTTTTTTGGACTGGCGTTTACGCCCGCGTTTTACGCGTTCGTTCGCAAGCTGGGTGTCCGGGACACGCCTGCATTACCTCAGCGGCTCAGCAGCAGCGGAGATACGAAATGAAGCAATTTGTATCGAAGTCCTCAAGAACTATTATTGCCGGCCTGATCGTGAGTGCGGCGCTTGCTGGTTGCGCGGTAGGCCCCGACTACGTCGCGCCGAAGACAACCATGGTGCCTTTCCATAACACCGAAGACGTTGCCAACAGGCAGACCACGCGGCCCGCGCCGAAACTGGACAGCTGGTGGACCGGCTTCAATGATCAGATGCCGGAAAGGTGATGCAGCGCGCGCTGGACCAGAACCTCAGCCTTCAGGCCGCCATTGCACGTGTGAGCGAGGCCCGCGCCAGTATTCCGGCCTTGCGGGTCGAACTGGAGGCCCAGTTGAACCGCTTCGACGTGCTGATGGGTGTACAGCCCGGAACCTATGCCGCGGAACTCGGCACGAATGCGGGCGCTATCCCCGATATTCCTGCCATCGGCACGGGCGACCAGCCAGTCGACGTGCTGCGGCGGCGCCCGGACATCATCGCCGCCGAACGCCATCTCGCTGCAACCAATGAAGAAATCGGCGTGGCCATCGCCGACTATTATCCGAAGATCTCGCTCTCAGGGGCGCTTGGCTTCGATAGCATCACAAGCAACCACTTCCTCAGTGCGAAGTCTTTCCAGCCGGTTGGCACGGGTGCCCTGCAGTGGCGACTGTTCGACTTCGGCAAGGTGGATGCCGAGGTTAAACAGGCCCGCGGAGCGAATGCAGAAGCACTGGCACAGTACCGGGAAGCCGCGCTTAAAGCGACCGAGGATGTCGAGGACGCGTTCGTGACGCTTTCACAAACGGAACTGCGTGCCCAGGAGCTTCAGCAGGAAGTCACCGCGCTCACCAAGGCGCGCGATCTATCGGAGAAGGCGTATCGCGCCGGGTCCATCACGCTGACCGATGTGCTCGACGCCGACCGGCAACTTCTCGAATCACGTGATGACCTGGATGCGACCCGAGCCGACGCAGCGCGGGCCGCGGTCCGCACTTTCCGCGCGTTGGGCGGTGGATGGGATGCGCCACAGCAGGTCGCGCAGGCAAACTGACTTCCGGGATGTCCGTCGCCGCATGCTGGTGCGACGACGGACTCATGGATCGACGGCCTGGATTTGAAAACTCGGCCGGCCGGCCAAGTCTTTGGCGATGAGTTAGCTGAAACGCTGGCTATGCAACGCAGGAGGCAAAGGATGTTTCGTCGCCGAAAATGACGAACTGACCGGCGTGTTCGCTCCCGTAGAAATTGTTGCCCACGCTTTTAGATGTTCGACCGGGTCCGCGCTTTCCACCACATCGTATCCGGCGCTGGTCAGGCGATATTCAGCAGGCGTGGTGCATTCGGTGACCAATCCCATGTCCTTCAGCAGTGCAAGGTGCAGTCTTACCTCGGGCCAACTATGCTCACCCTTCGCTCCCCCCTCACTTTCGCTCGTTCCCACTCCGCGTTCAATATCCTTGCAGCATTGCGTTGGTTTCTCGTCGCCCTGCATGAACGTCAGTATCGCTTTGAGAAGCTCAATATTCCTACGCATTTCGACCTCCAGAAAAAGGTTGTGCTGCTTGATATAACAATAGCAGCCCTGAAAAAAAATGTGCTTGGATTCGGCAACGAAAAGACATCGCCTGGGTAAAACACCAGATTACAGGTATGCTCCTAATTCGAAGTTGTGCTGAAGGCTTCAAACAGTCGCGACTTGCTCATATTCTGGGGAACAGTTTCCTGACTTGAACAGTAGCGCGAAGCCACTGACTTCCCTATAGTTTCTTCATGCAACTTAGCCGCACCGACCGACAAGACATCAACGATGAGGCTTGTACCCGAACCACCAGACTCAACAAGCACAGGTAAAAGCGGTTGAGCGATACCTTCGTCCAATTGTCACCCGTGACGTGTTGTGGCTTAATCGGCTAACCGCTCCTGGTACCTTGGGTTGCATGCACAATCGCAGGGAGTATCCGTGCTCGAACGTCCCACCAGTTTGTCGAAACGAGGAGAAATTCATGTCCATTGCAGGCAAATTCCGCAAGCTCCACGACAACTCGACGCCACTTCGACTGCCTAATGTCTGGGATGCTGGCAGCGCGCGACTTGTCGAGGCGCTCGGGGCCCAGGCCATTGCAACGACCAGTGCGGGTTTTTCATGGGCTTTGGGCTACCAGGACGGTCGCGAACTGCCCTTCAACGAGACAGTGGGCAGCGTTCGACGGATCGCGAGGGTGTTGACGGTTCCTCTGTCGATCGACATAGAAAATGGCTATTCCGACGACCCAAAGACCGTTGCCAACAACGTCATGCAGTTGCTTGATCTGGGTATCGCAGGTATCAACATCGAGGATGGGCAGGATGCCCCTTCGCTGCTGGCCGCGAAAATTTCGGCGATCCGCGACGCAGCGTCGAAGTCTGGTGCCGATCTCTTCATCAACGCTCGTTGTGATGTATTCCTTGCCAGCCTGGTAGAGAAGTCGAAGCAGACCGACGAGTCGATCGTGCGAGGCAAGATCTACGCAGATGCCGGCGCTGACGGCCTGTTCCTCCCTGCCCTCGTTCATCCCGCTGACATTGAAAAGGTGGTGGCGTCTATTCGACTGCCCTTGAACGTCATGGCAGTGCCAGGTCTAGCCGACGCTGCGACGCTGGGCAAACTCGGGGTGCGTCGGCTCAGTGCGGGTGGCGGCATTTCTCAGGTTATTTTGGGCAAGGCCAAGGCCCTTGCGCAACAATTTCTCGAGGGTGGCCGCTCGGAAGCACTCGATGACAACCCTCTGCCGTACTCGGAGATTCAGCAACTTTTCGTTGATCTACCGGTGAAGGAAGCCGTGGCATCTCGTTTCGCCCCTTCCCATTAGCCAGGATGCGATCACGTAGCCAGTCCACGATTCAGGTGCCAGAGCGTCGTTCGCCTTTTCGAGCGTCACCTCTTGGTTACTCGACGACATTCCGGTTTGTAGCGTGATCGTCCACACGTGTTAAAGGAAAAACAATGTCCAAGTCTGTTTCTGCTGCCGCTGCTGGCACGTTTGCCATTGGCGGTGACCTCGTCGTCAATCGCCTGGGTTTTGGCGCGATGCGCATTACTGGACCCGGCATCTGGGGCGCGCCCGCCAATCACAATGCGGCGATCGCGACGCTCAAGCATCTGCCTGAGGTGGGCGTCAACTTCATCGATACGGCTGACTCGTACGGACCGTACGACAGTGAATACCTCATCAAGGAAGCGCTCCACCCCTATAAGGGATTGGTGGTCGCCACAAAGGGCGGCTTGACCCGCCACGGGCCGAACATCTGGGCACCCCTTGGGCGCCCGGAATACCTGCGACAGTGCGTTCTAACGAGTCTGCGACGCCTCGGTGTCGAGAAATTCGATCTTTGGCAGTTGCATCGCGTCGATCCGAAAGTGCCGCGCGACGAACAATTCGACGCTGTCGCAGCCATGCAGCGCGAAGGACTGATCAGGCATGTCGGGCTGAGTGAAGTACCGGTCGATGACATCGAAGCAGCACAGAAGCATTTCAAGGTTGCAACCGTCCAGAACCAGTACAACCTCATTGATAGAAAGAGCGAAGACGTACTCGACTTCTGCGACGAGCATGGTATTGGCTTCATTCCGTGGTTTCCACTGGCGGCCGGCGAGCTCGCAAAACCTGGTTCCATCGTCAGCACCATTGCGAAGCAACATGGGGTGACCACCGGTGCGATCGCACTCGCCTGGCTGCTCAAGCGCTCCAGGGTCATGCTTCCGATCCCCGGTACAGGCAGCGTCGATCATCTGATCGAGAACATCGCGGGGGCAAGCGTCAAGCTGACTGATGAAGAGTTCAACGAACTGGACCGGCAAGGACGCAATGCGTCCTTAACGTGAAATGCGGACGCTGCTGGTGTGGATGCTTTAAGCAGCCACGCCAGCAATCCTGCCCGACGCCCGCGGTTCACGTCATCGTTCGAGGCCAAGCGACGCATTGGCAATTTAGCGCCGCCATCTTTAAGAAAGGAGACCAAGCGATGCTACAAATTCGTCCAGGTTGCGAGTGTTGCGATCAGGATTTACCGCCTGATTCGCTGGATGCGCGCATATGCACGTTTGAATGTACGTTTTGCAGCGATTGCACCGACAATCTGCTAAAGGGCATCTGTCCAAACTGCGGCGGCGATCTGGTTGCCCGTCCTCGACGTCCTGCCAACATGCTCGAGAAATTTCCTGCCGCCACCGAACGCGTGTTCAATGCAGACTGCCGCGACCGTTTCAGGCATCCAGTCGAATAACCTGCATATCGCCGATCAGGAAATGCCGAGGAGAAGGATGTGACGGATCGTGAGCGATACGGCCCAGTGTTTATGCGCGCGGCGCGTTACATCGTCCGGGTGTATAACCGGCATCTTGCCGACATGATGCTTACCGCCAGCCAGCATGCAATCCTCGAAGCAGTGGGACATTCCGGTCCTATCGCGCTTCAGGACCTGGCAGACGAACTGGTCGTAGAACGCTCTGCACTGCAAAGAACGCTACAACCGTTGAAGAAGACTGGACTTGTGTTATCGCGGGCGGACGCAAATGAAAGAAGACGGACACTGTATTTGTTGACCGACGAGGGACGCAGATTACTCGAACTATCAGCAGTCCGTGTCTGTTCCGCCGAAGCAGAAATAGACCAGCTATTTAATTCGTCGGACGTTTCAACTGTTCGCGACGGTTTGCTGCCCGTCGCGAACGTTTTCCGTGAAAAACTGGTGTCGACCAACTAGGCACTACGCTACCTCTGCACCGCATGGATCACCTGCCCGGCCGCTCGCCCGTGATCCCGTTTATCGCATGTGCCGAGCGTCGTGTTCATTCGGATGCCCGTGGAGAAAAGAGAGGCCACGGGAAAATCCCGCGCCCCACGCCACAACAATTCCTCGCATGATTACAATAGCACCGGAATATGCCGTTAAAGTCGACGGCCCAATCTCTCGCGGATAGCATGTGACACGTTTCCTCGCGTTACGGAAATGGACGCGGCTTTTCGTCATACCAGTCACGCGTCATCGACCGGCGTCCAACATCGCGATGCGTGAGGTCACACCTTGGAAGCGATGCCCCAACGTCGCTCACACAAGACACTATCTCGGCGTATCAGGAAGGCGAAGTGAAATTCGAGCTGCGACAAATGGAAATCTTTCGCGCAGTGATGCTGACCGGAACGGTTAGTGGTGCAGCGCGAATGCTTTACGTATCGCAGCCGGCGGTGAGCCGACTGCTGAACCATACCGAAACCAGTCTTGGCCTCAAGCTCTTCGAGCGCACCGGCGGGAAGCTCTTGCCGACGCCCGCGGCGGTGGCGCTCTTCGAAGAGGTGCAACCGGTCTACGATGTTGCGCTCAATGTAGACCGCTTCGTTGAAAATCTGGCGAATCAATCCACGATCGAAATCAGCATCAGCTGTAGTCCTGCTTTGGGAATGAGTCTGTTAACGCGGGTCATCGAGGTATTTCATAAACGTAATCCCAAGACACGGATTCGTTTTTTTACGACGCTTACCGTCGATGTGCCCAATGAGTGGCTTAGCAAAAAAGCCGATCTGGCCGAACACGAGACCATATTCCCGTCACCTGGCATTGCATTCGGAAGACTCATCCGCTCCACGCTCGAAGGGTATGGAGTCGAGATAACACCGACTCTTGAAGTCCCACGCGCCGAGCTGGCATGCGCGCTAGCTCGGCGCTCCCTTGGAGTGGCAGTGGTCGACGAGTTTTGTGCGGGTGACGGTCTCTGGACAGGACTGCTGATCAGACCGCTCGTCGAGCCCATTACCTACAACATCAACCTTATCTATCCGAAGTTCTCCGTCCGTTCGCATGCAGTGGAACAGTTCATCCCGATCTTGCGCGAATGCATGAGGCTGTATGAAACAGACAAGGCCTACGCGTTGACTGGGCAAGCTTAGCCGCAGCGCTAATGCTGGCCGGCGTTCAACAACATCCAGATCCGGCGCGACGGTGACCCTTCGATGATTCTTGCAAACACTCCCCGGCATCGAACGCAGGTGTAGTGCTCTTCCACGCGCGCATCTTTAACCGCACTGGCGGCATTGAGCGTGAGATCCTGGTGCGGCGGTTCAGTTGCGGACTGACCGTATAGGTCAGCGCATCGCGTGCAGGGTTGAATCCAAAGGTCCATATGTCGGTCAACACTATTTGCGTAAGCCCACGCCAGAGGGTCGTGGTTACGCTGGGAGGCGCTCTATTGCACGTCCAACTCATGCTACGTAATGCAGTCTTGCTGTGGGTATCAGGAAGAAATGTCGCCCGATGGGAATATTATGTCATTTCGAAGAGGACGCCCTGAATGTGCACAAGCTACGAGTCAAACAACCCGGCTGAACGCTTTGACGCTTTCAGCATGTTTCCTGCGCCAGACTTTGACTACAGGCACGAGATTTACAAGGACTATGCCGCGCCAGTTTTCAGGCGTATCGAGGGCGGCTGGTCGACCGACGCAGCGACGTTCGGTATGGTCCCACGCAAGCGCATTCCACCGCACATAAAAGTGTTCGACACGATGAACGCACGCGCCGAGACGATCGGTGAGAAGCGCAGTTTCAACGGTGCCTGGAATCGCCTGCAACTCTGTCTCATCCCCTGCCAGACTTTTTTTGAGCCGAACTACGAAACGGGAAAGGCCGTGCGCTGGCGAATCCGCGTTGCCGGCAGTGAGCCAACCGCCGTAGCGGGTTTATGGCGTGCATGGGAAGAACCTGATGGCGCTGCATCGTTGTCGTTCACGATGCTCACGGTAAACGCAGATCAACATCCTCTGATGCGGCGCTTCCACAAACCTGGCGACGAGAAAAGATCGGTGGTCATTATTCGGCCGGACGCGTACGAGGATTGGCTGTCGTGCCGGAACACCGACGAAGCGAGATCGTTCCTGCAGTTGTACCCCGCCGACGAGATGGATGCTGAGGCGTTTCCGCTACCATCGCGAGCACCGAAAACAAAATCCCCGGAAGCGGAGCCACCCGAAGACGGGCAGCAATCACTCCTCGATTGAAGCGGCATTTTGCCAGGTATACACGCGCAGGGAATCGGGACTCTCAATGCCACGGCCGAAGTTCCTGAACAATCAGGCTGGACGGCCGTTTCTGGAACCAGTAATCTGAGCCTGTGGGATGAGGGAGCTTGGCTATGCTGGTCCTTAACGACATCGTGGAGCCGACATGCAAGTGAACACAGAAGCGCTTGTTGAAATGCTGCGAGAAGTGGAAGCCGACGACCCGATCGACTACGCCGATCTCCCCTTCGGCGAGCAGGAACTCAGACGTCTCGTCATGAGTTCGCTCGTCGAGCGCCATCATCGGGTGGAAGCGGGCATGTCCAGCTCCGACATCCATGCGCTTTACCTGCTGAGTACCGCGAAGCTCGTTCTGGAAAACACGGTGCTCCACGCAAGGCTGCTTTTACTTCAGGGACAACAGGTTGACGTGCAGTCACTGCTAGCCCCGTTCACCCTCAAGGGCAAGCTTTGAACCGGTTGTCTTCAGCAGCGCTCGCTGCCACGAACAACCGCTAAGTCATCCTGCTTACTTATATTCCCGAAATCGAAAGAAGATCACGGAGCGATGGCCAGGAGACACCGCTGTTCACAGCAATAGCGCTATGGCATCAATTCTCGTCGAAGTAATGCCCGAACTTGACCTGCTTGGTGCGGATATAGCGTTCGTTTTCCTCGCGCATCGGAATCGCCAGCGCGACCCGCTCGCACACGGGAATACCGTGCTGCGACAAGGTGTCGAACTTCTTTGGATTGTTGCTCATCAAGCGCACCGAGGTGACCTTCAATGTGCGCAGAATGCCGGCGGCCGAATCGTATTCGCGTGAATCGTCAGGCAAGCCGAGATCGAGATTCGCCTCGACCGTATCACGGCCCTGCTCCTGCAGCGCATAGGCGCGAATCTTGTTCGACAACCCGATTCCGCGGCCTTCGTGACCACGCAGATAGAGCAGAATGCCGCGGCCTTCGGCGGCGATATAGCGCAGCGCCAGATCCAGTTGCTCGCCGCAATCACAGCGGTACGAACCGAGCACGTCGCCGGTCAGGCACTCCGAATGCAGGCGCGTGAGCACCGGTTCGTCGCCGGCGACCTCGCCCATCACGAGCGCGAGATGTTCCGTGCCGCTGTCACACACGCGAAAAACGTAGGACGTAAAAGTGCCGTAGCGGGTAGGAAGCGTGGCGACCGCATCGAGAATGACGCATTCGCCGTTGTGTTGGTCGTCTGCGACAGACGGAGAGTGAGGCGTGGGCATAGCGTTTGGCAAAGGCACTGTCATGAACCCGTGAACAACCGGGGATAAAGTATGGAACTGGAGTTTACCGCTAATCGGCCCCGGACACTTGCCGTCGCGTGACATACGGCTAAATGGACCGCGGCGATGCCCATGCCAGCTCACGTATCGGCCTATGCACAAGTCAGCCGGATAAACGCCCATCACCAGGTATTTGCCCATGAGTGCCCGATGCGCGCCTGCCGCCTATACTGAAACTGTTTTCCAATACGACCGCACGTCCCGTGCCGACGTGCTGCACTGCGATACGGAGCCGCTCTATGACTAGCGTTGCGCAACTTCTGAAATCCAAACCGGATCAAGGCGTTTTTACGGTAGCAGCAGACGATTCCGTCTATGACGCGATCAAACTGATGGCGGAAAAGCAGATCGGCGCGCTGGTCGTGACCGACGGCGACAGCATTGCCGGGATCATCACCGAGCGCGACTATGCACGCAAGGTGGTGCTGATGGACCGCGCGTCGAAAGCGACACCTGTGCGCGACATCATGAGCAAAGCGGTGCGTTTCGTGCACCTGAACCAGACCACGGACGAATGCATGGCGCTCATGACCGAGCGGCGCATGCGCCATCTACCGGTAATCGATGAGGACAGGCTGGTCGGCATGGTGTCGATCGGCGATCTGGTGAAGAACATCATCGCCGAACAGCAGTTCACGATCCAGCAACTCGAGTTCTACATCACGGGCGAGCATCCCTGATGCCGGTGCTGCGCGACGGCGAGCGTCGTGGCAGCAAAAAAAGCCCAAGCCGCGAGGGGGTTGGGCAAAGCTACCTTGCGGCAGCGGAGGTTCGTGCAATTCGTATCAGTAGAGGTGTGCCGCGTGCATCGATTGCAGCGGCATCCCCTTGGGTAGGAAAACGCCATCCCGGGCGATCAGGCACAGCTAGAGCCGGTTAGTGGCCGAAGTAGACCTGCTGGTTACGCGCCACCGGCTGCATGGTTTGCATCGAGCCCGAGGCCGACGAACCGGTGGTCGAGGGACCATAGCCGCTGGTGTCCGCAACCGGCTGCTGGGCCACCGCCGGGCTTTCCGCCTGCACGCGACGCTCGGCGGCCTGGACGTCGGCCGGATAGGTCGCGTCGTTCGAAATAGACGGGTTGTAGCCCGCCTGCTCCAGCTGGATCAACTGGTTCTTCACCTCGGCACGCGTCACGGGCTGCTGGGCGGTGTCCGCTGCCTGCGCGAAGGCGGCGACCGGCGCGGCGAGGACGGCAGCGATAGCAACAGCTTGAATGAGCGACTTCATGATGGCTTACCTCCAGATCAGGTTTTTTGACTTCGCTTGACACTTCATGTGAAAAGCGGGTAATTCCAGTCTAGCCAGCACCCTCTCAAGGGAAAACCCTTAATTACGAGATATATAATTGCGAAATTCGCAAGATTGATCGGGAACCCGGCCAAATTTCCTGCGACCTGACGGATATCGCGTAGCAATTGCCTGTTTCGTAATATTTGTAGGCGGACGATCAATCCGCCCAGCGCAAGATTGTCCGCTCTCCTGAAGAACGGCCCGCCGTCACGGCTCGCGGTGGCGAAACAAGCTCAGATCGCCGGCGTTGACGGCTGCGTCAAAAGCTTGCGCGGGCCGCTGACAAATGGACTGCCCGGCACATAGAAACGCAGCGGCCGGTGCATTTCGCGCGACAAGCCGATGCGCGTGGTGACGGCGACCGGCACCTCCTCCGCTTCGATCCTGCCAACCCAGAGATCGCGGCCGGTACACAGATCCACGCCGTCGAATGCTTGCCCGATGCCGAGCGCCGTCGAAAGACGACCCGGCCCGCGCGCGAGATCGCGCAGGCTCACGCCGGGGCGGCGCGCCTCGATCAAGGCGAGACCTTCCAGCGGTTCGATCGCGCGGAACAGAATGCCGGCGCCCGTCCCCTCGATCTCGCCCGACATGTTGAACATGTACGAGACGCCATAGGTGAGGCGCACATGGGCATGCCCGCGCGCCAGGAACATGGCAGCGTTATGCGGTCGCTTGCCGATAAACGCATAACTGGTCGAATCGCCGACCGGATACGCCTCGGTCTCGACGATGCGCCCGCTCATGCGGCCTTCCGGCACATCGCGCACGAGGTATTTGCCGATCATGAAGCGAGCCAGCTCGACCGTATCGATCGGCAGGTCGTCGCGGCGCAACGGGATGATCGGAAGCAACGGAAGCGTCATAGGGGTGTGGGCCGGTAAAAGATGTCCGCTCAACGAAAAGCGGCCAGCAATTCTGCCCAATGACTGACTCTTTGTTGCGATTGTGAGGCAATCCGTTGTATCAAAGCAGCATTTCCACTGACGCTTGCGTTCAAAATTCTTTCAATTGGAGTATTGTTACATTCCGGTCACGCGCACAGCTCTCGCAGGCTTGCATGTGCCTCGGCCCGGTTCATCAGTAGACAGGTTTGCATCACTCGCAGCAACGTTTCACTCAGATTTGATCCCGAAGTACCCGTTGGTGCAATCCTGCGGTTCCCTCTGGAATCGTGACGAAACATGACAATTGGAGAAACTCGAATGAAAGCAATCCAGGCAATGAAGGTCATCGGTGGCGCGCTCATCGTTGCGGCATCCCTCAACGCATATGCTCAAAGCAGCGATGCCATGGCCGCATCGGGCGCGATGTCCGCCGCTCCGACCGCCAAGTCCGCCAAGGCCGCAGACCGTGCTTTGCAACGCAGCGTGCGTAAGACGCTGTCGAAGACCAAGGGCGTGAGCGTCGACAACATCACGGTCCACGCACGCAACGGTGCCGTTATTCTGGAAGGCTCGGTGCCCGACCAGTCGCAAATCGACCCGGCAACGCAAGCCGCTCAAGGCGTGGCAGGCGTGACCTCGGTGAAGAACGACCTGACGATCCGTCCGATCGGACAGTAAGCGCATCAGACCGGGCGCAACCTTGCATGATCAAAGGTTGCGCCCGCTTCCCCCTACTTTCAACCCTCGAAACTGCGCTGCATCTCACGCGCAATCACAATCTGCTGGATCTGCGTCGTGCCTTCGTAAATGCGAAAGAGGCGCACGTCACGGTAGAAACGCTCGATCCCGTACTCGCTCATATAGCCCGCCCCGCCAAAGATCTGCACGGCACGATCCGCCACTCTTCCGCACATTTCCGTCGCGAACATCTTGGCGCATGAAGCTTCGCTCGTGACCCGCTCGCCTGCATCGCGACGGCGCGCCGCGTCGACGATCATGCAGCGCGAAGCATAAATCTCCGCCTGGCTATCGGCCAGCATGGCCTGGATCAATTCGAATTCGACGATCGCCTTGCCGAACTGCTTGCGTTCCATGGCGTAGCGCAGCGCATCCGCCAGCATGCGTTCGGCCGCGCCGGTCGCCACCGCGGCGATATGCAGACGCCCCTTGTCGAGCACCTTCATGGCGGTCTTGAAGCCCACGCCCTCCTTCTCGCCGATCAGATTCGCCACCGGCACACGGCAGTTCTCGAAGATCACGTCGCAGGTATGCGCGCCCTTCTGACCCATCTTGCGGTCGATCTTGCCAAGCGACAGCCCCGCCGTGCCCGCTTCGACGACGAACGCCGAGATTGCGCCGGCGCCTTTCGCGGTGGGATCCGTGCGCGCCATCACGGTAAAGAGGCCCGCTTCCGGGGCGTTCGTAATGAAGCGCTTGGTGCCGTTCAGGACATAGTGATCGCCGTCGAGCACGGCCGTGGTTCTGAGCGATGCCGCATCCGACCCGGCTTCCGGCTCGGTCAGGCAAAACGAGCCGATCAACTCGCCCGATGCCAGCCGCGGCAGGTACTTCTCCTTCTGCGCATCCGTGCCGTCGATGACGATACCGGTGGAGCCGATTCCGTTGTTGCTGCCGATTGCCGAACGAAACGCCGGCGAGGTTTTGCCGAGCTCGATGGCGGCCAGCACTTCCTCTTCCATGGTCAGACCCAGGCCGCCGAATTCTTCGGGCAAACACAAACCGAACAGACCGAGGTCCTTCATCTCCTGCAACAGGGCAGCGGGAATCTGATCGGTTTCAGCGACGATTTCCTCATTCGGCACCAGCCGTTCACGGACAAAACGTATGATGCTATCGAGCAGCAGATTCAGGGTTTCCTGACTTCGAATCACAACGTCTCCTTGAAAACTCGCGTTCGCTATGGATACATATTCGTTATAGTTTAATGTACTAGCGCGCACTCCTGATTCATTGCTTCAAGTTGCATGCATGCTCCGGTTGCAACGAAAAATGCACCTCTCCGCATGATCTGGCCGGCCATGCCTGAGCACGGGCACGCCTCGTTTTCACACCATCCGCATTAGAAAAGGAACGTTTGCATGACCACTTCGCCCGCCCTGCCTCGCTGGACCATCGCCACGCCCATTGCCGCCTGGCTTGTGCTCGCTGCAGCCTATGCACTGCCGGGAAATGGTGTCCTGCTGGCGCTGGTCGGCGTGGCCCTGGCCGGCGCCGTGTTCGCCGCCGTCCATCACGCCGAGGTGGTTGCGCACCGGGTCGGCGAACCGTTCGGCACGCTGCTGCTGGCGGTAGCCGTCACGGTGATCGAAGTCGCACTGATCGTCTCGGTGATGTTGACGTCGGGTCCCGAGAAGGCCGGCCTTGCGCGCGATACGGTGTTCGCCGCAGTGATGATCGTGTGTAACGGCATCGTCGGCATCTGCCTGCTGGTGGGCGGCATTCGCCATCGCGAACAGGACTTCCACGCACGCGGCGCCGCCGCCACACTCGCGGTGCTCGCATCCCTATCCGTCATGACGCTGGTGATGCCGAACTTCACCACCACGCGCGAAGGCCCGCTGCTGTCGTCGTCACAACTGGCGTTTGCGGGGGTATCGTCGCTGGTGCTGTACGGCGTGTTTGTGTTCGTGCAGACGGTGCGGCATCGCGACTATTTTCTCGCCGCCACGCCTGACGAAAGCGTTCACGCGGAGCCGCCCAGCGTCATGCAGGCCTCACTGGGTGGCGTGTTGCTGCTGGTGTGTCTGGTAGCCGTAGTGCTGCTCGCGAAACTGCTCTCGCCGACGGTGGAAACCGCCGTGCAAAATATCGGTGCGCCGCCCGCGGTGGTGGGCATCGTGATCGCGGCGCTGGTGCTGTTGCCCGAAGGTCTGGCTGCGATCCGCGCAGCGCGCGCCGACCGCTTGCAGAACAGCTTGAATCTGGCGCTCGGCTCGGCGCTAGCCAGTATTGGTCTGACCATTCCCACTGTCGCCGGCGTCTTTCTGTGGACCGGTCACCCGCTCGTGCTCGGCATCAGCGGTAAAGAAACCGTCCTGCTGATGCTGACGTTGATCATTGCCACCCTCACATTGAGCTCGGGCCGCACCACTATCCTGCAAGGCGCCGTGCACCTGTCGCTCTTTGCGGCCTATCTGTTTCTGTCGTTCGCGCCGTAAGGCGGTGCCAGGCGAGTGGCGCGTCGCTCACCGTCCCTCAGTCCAGTGTTCCGTAATCCATTCGCGGAACAGATTGACCTTCTGCTGATGCGCGACGCAATCCGGATACACGAAGTAATAGCGCCAGCCGGTCATCAACACCGTATCGAACGGCCTCACCAGCCGTTTGGCCGCCACGTCCTCGTCGATCAGCGCAAGGTCGCTGATCGCGACGCCAAACCCCTGTAAAGCCGCGTTCGTGGCCAGATCGAGCGTGTCGAAACTCGGGCCGTGGCCTGCATCGATATCGCGCGCCTCAACGTGATCGAGCCACATCTTCCAGTCGCGATGATCGCGGGTCGGGTGCAGCAGCGTGTGGCGCGCCAGATCGGCGACGCTATCGAGCGGCCTGTCGTTGAGCAACTCGGGCGCGCAGACTGGCGTCAGGCGCTCTTCGAAGAGCGGCACGGCCTGCACGTCGGCGCCCGGCGACGAACCGTAGATGATCGCGGCGTCGAACGGCTCGATCTGGAAATCGACGTCGTGCTGCCAGGTGGTAGTGATCTGCACATGCAGATCCGGATATTCGGCCTGAAACTGCATGATCTTCGGCAGCATCCAGCGCATCACGCAGGTCGGTACCTTCAACGCCAGATCGGTCCGCTGGCGCGTGAGGCGCAGCGAGATTTCCTCGATCCGCGCGAAGCTTTCCTTCACAGCCGGCAACAGCAACTCGCCTTCTGCTGTAAGCGTAAGGCCCTTCGCCTGGCGTTTGAAAAGCGGAAACTTGTAGTAGTCTTCAAGCGCAAGAATCTGCCGGCTGACCGCGCCTTGCGTCAGGCACAGATGGTCGGCCGCACGCGTGAAGCTGCGGTGCCGCGCAACGGTCTCGAAGATCTGCAGCGCGTTCAGCGGGGGAAGTCGTCGCATGGGCGCGGTCCGGTATCAGAAAAATGCATCGCAGGACATGCGTCGAACGCACTGTTCATTGTCCAGCAAGCCCTTAGCATAAGCGATCAAAAACGCCGCGTCTTCCGCCCCCGCGAAAATCCCATGAATCCTGTTCATGACGCCACGTGTCGTGCCGCCGATATTCACGTGGCTCGTGCCCCCGTCGCACTGGAACGGGGCAAGATCGGCACTGCCGAACGCGTTCTTGCACCACGTTTGATGTTTCCTCATACCGCGCGTTTCAGGTCGCGCTTACCGGACCCTGAACGTAAACCCGCATCTCCCCTCTCCTCTGCGATTGAGACCATCTTTCGCTCTTCCGCGTGCGTCAGCACACAACGCTGCGGGCATGAGCTTCCGTCATGGCGCCCATGCACAGATTTCGTTTGTTGCGTGATTTTGGCAATCCTAAAGTGCATCCACCCGCAACGCGTTCGCAAGCCACGACTCACGCGAAAGTTGCCCTGTTCAATCTCGGAGAGACGCTCATGCAGAACATCAAATACGGCCGACGCCAGGCCATCAAGACGCTGGGTGCTGCGCTGGCGGCGGCGTCGCTGCCCATGCCCTTCGTCAATCTGAGGGCGCAGGAGCAGAACTTCTCCGGCAAGACCCTGCGTCTGTTGACCTGGTCCGACGACACGGGCGCCGCAGCCCTGCGCAATATCGCCGCCACCTTCACGGCCAAAACCGGCGCCAAGGTCATCGCCGACCGCGCCGACGGCACCTCCGGCATGGTCGCCAAGGTCAAGGCCGCCGGCGATCGCCCGACCTACGACGTCATCACCCTGGCGGGCGTCGGTGCCTCGGGACTGGGCGATGCCGGACTGCTGGTCAAACCCGACCTCGACAAACTGCCGAACCTGAAGGACGTGGCGCCGCAATACCGGACCGGCGCGGACGGCTTCGGCGTCGGCTATCTGTTGTGGTCCGATGGCCTGATCTACAACACCTCGACCGTCAAGACCGCGCCGGGTTCGTACGAAGCGCTATGGGATCCGAAGTACTCAGGCCGGCTGTTCCTGCCGCCGCCCGAATGGGCCGAAGCCGTCGACCTTGCGATCATCGCCGCCAAAATGGCCGGTGGTTCGCAGCAGAACATCGACCCGGGCTTCAAAAAGCTCGCAGAACTGAAAGAACGCGTAATGACGCTCGGCGAGAACCCGAACCAGGTGGCCGACCTGTTCCGCACCGGTTCGCTCGATATCGGCGGCATCTATTCGCCGGCGTTTTTCCCCGATCAGATTCGCAAGCCCGAGTACAAGATGGGCGTCACGTACGGCATGAAGGAAGGCTTCGCCACGCAGTTGATGTTCACGGTGATCCCCAAATCGCATCCCGGCGACAGCGATCTGATTCATGCCTTCATCAATCACTCGCTCGATGCCGGCGTGCAAGGCCGCATGGCTGCCGACGTGCTGAACGGCCCCGTCAATTCGAAGGCGGTGATCCCGGCCGAGAGCCGCGCATTCGTGCCCAGCGCGAAGCAGATCGCCGAGAAGGCCGTCCTGCATGACGACAAGGCGCTGGCTGCGGTGCAGGCGGCGTGGATCAAGCGCTACACCGAGATTTTCTCGGCATGACCGCGATGCCGGCGCCCTCTCCGCGGCGGGCACCCCATGCCACGGATACCTCCGGCGCAGCGGACGCGCGCGGCGATTCGAGCAGCGACGGCGCCGATGGTGCCGACGCTCCGCCCGACGAACCAACCATGGCCGTACCCGGCGCCGCGTGGGCAAAGGCACGGCCATGGCTGCTGCTCACACCGATCCTCGTGTTCCTCGCCGTGCTCGCAGCGGCGGCGCTCGTCGTGCTGCGGATGAGTTTCGGCACGCAGGGCAGCGAGTGGCATGGCTTCACGCTGCAGAACTACAAAGATCTGGCTGACAGCTACTTCGTGAAATCCCTGTGGATCACCTTGAAACTGGCGTTTCAAAGCATGGTCTGCGCGGTGTTGCTGGCCATTCCGGTTGCGCTCGCGATGGCGCGCACCGAGTCGCGGCTCGCGCGGCGCCTGCTGCTGGCAGGCGTGCTGCTGCCGCTGCTGGTTAATCTGCTGCTGCAGGGCTATGGGTGGCTGGTGATTCTCGGACCCGCCGGTTTGCTCAATCACGCGTTGCTCGCGAGCGGCCTGATCGAGCGCCCCGTGTTGTGGCTGTACCGCGAGCACGGTGTGTTGCTCGGGTTGATCCAGACGGCCTTCCCGCTCGCCGTGCTGCCGATGTCGAGCGCCATGCGCGCCGTCTCGCGCTCGTACGAAGAAGCCGCTGCCACACTGGGCGCGTCGCGCTGGCAGATCCTGCGCCATGTGATGCTGCCGCTGGCGATGCCCGGGCTCGTCTCCGGTGCCTTGCTGGTGTTCGCGTATAACGCCAGTGCGTTCGCCGTGCCGTTATTGCTCGGCGGCCGGCGCGTGCCGATGCTCGCCGTGCTGGTGCACGACCAGGTGGCGCCGTTGCTGAACTGGCCGGCCGCGTCGGCCTCCGGTGTGGTGCTGATGGTGGCGACGTTGACGGTCATGGCGCTGTCGCAGAGTCTCGTGCGACGCACCCAACGACTCGACCCCGAGGAGCCGTCCGCATGAGCACGCCCGCGTTTCCCGCCAGATTGCGCACGCTGCGCCTGCCGACCACCATGCCCGGCCGCCTCGGCAAGCCGGCCGCGCTGCTCGCCACGATCGTCCTGTTCCTCGCCGCGCTGCCGATCCTGACGATGATTACCATGTCGTTCAGCGCCTCGGACACGCTCGAATTTCCGCCGCCCAGCTACAGCCTGCAGTGGTATCGCGCGGCATGGCACAGCTTTGTCGCACCGGATGCGAACGACGTGCTGTCGATGGGCAGCGCGCTCACCACCAGCCTGATCGTCGCCGTCTCGACGATGATCATCGCCACGCTGGTGTCCGTGCCCGCGGCCTACGCGCTGAGCCGCTACCGGTTTCGCGGCAAGCCGGCGGTCGAGCAACTGGTGGCGTTGCCGCTCGTCTATCCGCTCGTGATGCTCGGGCTCTCGCTGCTGCTGGTGTTCAACGCGTTGCCGGTCGAGCTCGGCGTATTCCGTCTGATCATTGCGCACGTGATTCTGGCGCTGCCGTTCACCGTCAAGAATTGCGCGGCCTCGGTCGCCTCGATCGGCCCCGAGTTCGAGGAAGCCGCCTGCGTGATGGGCGCGACTCCGCGCCGCGCGCTCATCGACGTCGTCTTGCCGCTCATGCGCCCCGGCATTCTGGCCGGCATGCTGTTCGCGTTCATCATCTCGTTCAACGAATTCACGGTGACGTTTTTTCTGTACGGCATCAACACCATGACGCTGCCGGTGTGGCTCTACAGCCGCACGGTGTCGTCGCTAGATCCGACGGTTTTTTCGTTCGCAGTCTTTATCGTCGCAATCGACTTTGCGCTGATCTGGCTGCTCGAGAAGCTCATCGGCGACGAAGGTGTGGCGCTTTGATGCCGCGCCCCGATGTTGCACATGACGTTCTGATTCCTTTGCGGTTCTGGCCCAGCAGGTACTCCTCATGACTCATCTGACATTGCAGGCCGTGACCAAGCGCTTTAACGCCGCATATGCCGTCGATCACGTCGATCTGAGCGTGCCGGACGGCAAGCTGGTGTGTTTCCTCGGACCGTCCGGTTGCGGCAAGACCACGTTGCTGCGCATGATCGCCGGGCTGGAAACACCCACTTCAGGCAGCGTGACCTTCGCCGGCCGTGACATTACGCATCTGCCGGCGAACCAGCGCGATTTCGGCATGGTGTTCCAGTCGCTCGCCCTGTTTCCCCACATGACGGTGGCACAGAACATCGCCTATCCGCTGCGCCTGCGCAATACCGACAAGCTTGCGCAAAGCCAGCGCGTCGCGGCGCTGCTCGATCTGATCCAGTTGCCGCATATGGCCAACCGGCCGGTGACGCAGCTCTCGGGCGGCCAACGGCAACGCGTCGCGATTGCGCGCGCGATCGCGTCGTCGCCGAAGTTGCTGTTGCTCGACGAACCGCTTTCCGCACTCGACGCGAAACTGCGCGAGGCCATGCAGGTGGAAATCCGCCTGCTGCAACAGCGCCTTGGCATCACGACAATCATGGTCACGCACGACCAGCGCGAAGCCATGACCATGGCCGATGAAATCGTGGTCATGGAGAAAGGCCGGATTGCGCAGGTGGGCAAACCGTTGGATATTTATCGCGATCCGGTCAACGAGTTCGTCGCGGACTTCATCGGCCTCGGCAATATCCTGCCCGTGACTTACGACGGTCAAGGCGGCGTGAGTCTGCCGGGCGGCCAGCAGATCGTCGTGTCGCAGCCGGCGCGCGTGCCGGGTTCCGCGTCGGAGATTCGTCTGCTGATCCGTCCGGAAGATGTGTGCGTCAAAACCGCCCCGGCCGATAGCGGCCAGAACCGGCTGAGCGGTACGGTCACCTTCATTCGCGACGTCGGCGCCTCGCTCGAAGCGACCATCGACTGCGCCGGCTTCACGCTGACCGCCGCCACCACGCCGCGCGAAACGCCTGGCCTCGCGCTTGGTATGCCGGTATTCGCGGAATTGCCGCCGCATGCCTGCAAACTGATCGCGGCCCGCGCGCCGCACTGAAGACATGCCTCGATGAGGGCATAGCTCGACGCAACGTGTTATCCGGTACCCACGTTTTTCACAGAGGAACGACCATGACCCTTCCCGCTTCATCTGCTCTGCGTGCCGGGCGTGTCCAGCGCGCTTTTGCGACGCTCGCCACCACGCTGGCGTTCGCCGGCGTCGCCGCCCTGTCCGCGTTCGCGGCGCCCGCCGCCCACGCCGATGCGCTGGATTCGATCGCCAAGTCGGGGGTCGTGCGGATCGGCGTCTTCGAGGACTATCCGCCATTCGGGTCGATTGGCCCGGACATGAAGCCGGAAGGCTATGACATCGACGTCGCCAACCTGATCGGCAAGGCGCTGAACGCGAAGGTCGAACTCGTACAGGTGACGGGCGACAACCGCATGGCCTATCTGGCCGACCATAAGGCCGACCTGCTGCTGTCAGTCGGCCAGACGCCCGAGCGCGAAAAGGTGATTGATTTCTCGCAGCCTTACGCGCCGTACTATCTGGCGGTCTTCGGCCCGAAGAATCTGGCCGTCAAGAACGCGGGCGACCTCGCCGGCAAAACCATCTCGGTGGCGCGCGGCACGCTGGAAGACCTGAGCGTCACCAAGATCGCGCCACCCAGCGCCACCATCAAACGCTTCGACGATCCAAACGGCGCAATCTCGGCGTTCCTTTCCGGCCAGGTCCAGCTGATGGTGGTGGGCAACGACGTGGGCGCCACGATCCTCGCGCGCCACCCGGCCAACGATCCCGAGCAGAAATTCGCGCTGTTCAGTTCGCCCGATCACGTCGGCCTGAACAAGAACGAGCCGCGTCTGAAGCAGAAAATCGACGACACGATTGCGCGCGCCCGCAAGGACGGCACGATGAACGCGATTTCGCAGAAATGGCTGCGTGCGTCGCTGCCGGCCGATCTATAACCCTCCATATCCGGATCACTGTATGGACCGGATGAACCCCGATTCACGATGAGCGGCACGTCATGAGTTATGCGTTCGATTTCAGCGGCTTCGGCGTCTATGCCGGCATGCTGGCACGCGGCACGGCCGTCACGCTCGGGCTCACCGCGGTGTCCACCGTGCTGGGCGGACTCGTGGGGATTGGCGGCGCGAGCGTCGCCGTGGCGGGGCCCCGCTGGGCCCGCACGGTGATTGCCGCGTACGTCGAACTGATCCGGAACACGCCGTTCATCGTGCAGCTGTTTTTCATCTTCTTCGGTTTGCCCAGCCTCGGAATTCATATCGACGAAGTGCAGGCCGCGATTCTGGCGATGACGGTCAATCTCGGCGCCTACGCGATCGAGATCGTACGGGCCGGCATCGAATCGATTTCGCGCGGCCAGGTTCAGGCGGCCCAGGCGCTCGGCTTGCACGGACGCCAGGTGTTCCGCTACGTCGTGTTGCCGCAAGCACTGGCGAACGTGTTTCCCTCGTTGTTAAGCCAGGTGCTGATCGTGATGCTCGGCTCGGCGGTCGTCTCGCAGATCTCCGTGCCGGATCTGACCTACGCGGCCAACTTCATCCAGTCGCGCAACTTCCGCTCGTTCGAAAGCTACGTGATCATCACGGTGACGTATCTGGTGCTTTCGATCGTGTTGCGGCAGTTGCTCAACTGGCTGGGCCGCGGCTTGTTCGCCGGCCGCATGCCGCATCGGCCGGACGAGCCGCGCGGCTGGCGGCTTCTGCTGGCGTGGCGCGGCGCCCGCACCTTCACCACGGAGCGCTGAGCATGGTCGAATTCACGCTGTGGGATATCGCCCGCAACCTGCTGCTCGCCGCACGCTGGACGCTGCTGCTGTCGGTGATCGCGTTCGTGTGCGGCGGCGTGGTTGGCTTCGTGCTGCTGGCGATGCGCGTCTCGCCGCTGCCGTGGATGCGGCGTGTCGTGTCGATCTACGTGGAACTGTTCCAGGGCACACCGTTGCTGATGCAACTGTTTGTGGCTTTCTTCGGTTTGCCGCTGCTGGGCGTGGACGTTTCGCCGTGGACAGCGGCCATCGTCACGCTGACGCTCTACACCAGCGCGTATCTGGTCGACATCTGGCGCGGCTGCGTCGAGGCGGTCCCGCGCGGCCAGTGGGCAGCCGGCGCGAGTCTCGGCATGACATTCGGCCAGCAATTGCGCTATATCGTGTGGCCGCAGGCCAGCAAAATCGCCGTGGCGCCGACCGTCGGCTTTCTGGTGCAGGTGGTGAAAAGCACCGCGTTGACATCGATCATCGGTTTTACCGAGTTGACCAAGACCGGAACGATGATCACCAACGCAGCGTTCCGGCCTTTTCCAATCTACGGGATGGTGGCCCTGATCTATTTCGCGATGTGTTTTCCTCTCACCTGGTATGCTCGCGCGCTGGAGAAACGCCAGAAAGTCGGCCAGCACCGCTGAGCGCCTAGCGCGCCGCCTGAGTCGATTTGCGCAGCTTCGCCACCTCGTCCGCCGTCACCGCCGGCGCGCCGTTATTCCAGCCGGCCCGCACGAACGTCAGTACATCCGCAATCTGCCTGTCGCTTAGCACCGGTGCGTATTTCGGCATCGGATACGGCGCCGGAATGCCCTGAATCACCAGATCCTCGGTGCCGTTCAACGTGACGTTGATCAGCGACGACGCATCGTGCTCCAGCACGTTCGGATTGCCCGCAAGCGGTGCCAGCAACGGCGCAAAACCGCGGCCGTCCATGCCGTGGCAATGCATGCAGTACGCGGTGTAGACGCGCGCGCCGGCATCGTTCGCCGGACGCGTCAGCGATACCTTGGTCGCCTGTGCGTCGTACGAATAGGGCGGCGCGCCCGTGCCGCCCGCAGCCGGCAGCGACTTCAGATAGCTCGACATGGCGGCGATATCCGTGTCGCTGGTGGCCTGCGTGCTGTTGTTGATCACGCTGGTCATCGAGCCAAAGGCCGACGCGTGTGAATTCGCGCCGGTCTTCAGAAACGCCGCGAGATCCGCTTCCGACCAGCGTCCCAGTCCCACGTTATGCTCGCCGGTCAGATTGGCGGCAAACCAGCCGTCGAGCGGCCCACCGGTCAGATACGCGCTGCCGCTTTCATCCAGCGCCTTCTCCTGAAACGCGATGCCGCGCGGCGTGTGGCACGAGCCGCAGTGCCCGAGCCCCTGAATCAGATAAGCGCCGCGGTTCCACGCCACGTCCTTGCCCGCTTTGTCCTGATAGACACCCTTCTCCAAAAACACCACGTTCCATAACGCCAACGGCCAGCGCATGCTGAGCGGCCAGGGAATGTCGGAGGCGCGATTGGCCTGCTGCACCGGCGCCACGCCCTTCATGAAGAACGCGTAGAGCGCCTTCGCGTCGTCGTCGTTGACCTTGGCGTAGGACGGATACGGCATCGCCGGATAGAGGTTGTGACCGTCCCTGGCCACGCCCTCGCGCAACGCCCGGGCAAAGTCCGCCTCTGTGTAACGGCCAATGCCCGTGTCGGGATCGGGCGTGATGTTGGTGGTGTAGATCTTGCCCATCGGCGTCGACATCGGCAATCCGCCCGCAAATGGCTTGCCTTTGGGCGCCGAGTGACACGCCACGCAGTCGCCCAGCTTCGCCAGATAGGCGCCGCGCTGGACCAACGCGTCGTCCGCGGCGTGTGCGGATGATTGCAACGCAAACGGCAGCGCCAAACCTAGCGCTGCGCCGAAAACCTTCAGTGTCTCAAGCATGGTCGGTCTCCTGGCGGGCCGAGCCGGCGCTTGCGCCTGACTCGCGTCCCGTGCACAGCGGTTAGGCGGTTTGCAACTGGCTGCCCACCGGCAACTGTCGCAGCCGTTTGCCGGTCGCGGCGTAGATCGCGTTGCTCAAAGCCGCCGCCAGAGCGGCTGTGCCCGGCTCGCCGATCCCGCCAGGCGCCTCGGTGCTCTTCACGATATGCACGTCGATGCTGGGCGTCTGGTCGATCCGCAGCATGCGATAGTCGGTGAAGTTGCTCTGCTCGACGCGGCCGTCCTTGATCGTGATCTCGCTGTACAGTGCCCCTGTGATGCCGAAGATGATGCCGCCCTGCACCTGCGCCTCGATGGTGTTCGGATTGACCGTCATGCCGCAATCGACTGCGCACACCACGCGGTTCACCGTGACCTCGCCCTGATCCACCGTGACATCCACCACCATCGAAAAGAAGCTGCCGAACGCATGCATCACCGAGACACCACGCCCCTGCCCCTTCGGCAGGCTGGTGCTGCCCCAGCCGGCTGCCTGAGCCGCGGTGTCGAGCACGTGCAGCGCACGCGGCGTCTTGCCGAGCAGATCACGCCGGTATTTCACCGGGTCCACTTTGGCCTGTGCGGCGAGTTCGTCAATGAAACTCTCCACCACGAAGGTGCCGCGCGTGGGACCGACGCCGCGCCAGAACGCGGTGGGCACCGCGTGCGGTTCCTGACGCACGTAGTCGATGAGCTGGTTGGGCAGGTCGTACGGCAAGTCGGACGCCACTTCCACCGCGTCCGGGTCGACGCCGTTCCTGAAGGCCGGCGGCGCGAAGCGTGCGAGGATCGACGAGCCGACGATCCGATGCTGCCACGCAATCGGCTTGCCGTTCGCGTCGAGCCCGGCGGAGATCTTGTCGTAGTAGTACGGCCGGTACATGTCGTGCTGGATATCTTCTTCGCGCGTCCAGAACACCTTGACCGGCGTGTTCACCTGCTTGCCGATCTTCAGCGCCTGGGTCGCCATGTCGAACTCCAGCTTGCGGCCAAAACCGCCGCCCAGCAGATGGTTGTGCACGGTGATCTTGTCGGCGGGCAAACCAGTGACTTTCACGGCCGTATCGACGATGCGCGTCGGCACCTGCGTGCCCAGCCAGATCTCGCAACCGTCGGGACGCACGTGCACCGTGCAGTTGACCGGCTCCATGGTGGCGTGCGCGAGAAACGGCTGCTGATACACGGCATCGACGCGTGTCTTGGCGTCGGAGAAGCCCTTGTCCACATCGCCATCCTTGCGCGCCACGGCGCCGGTGCCGTGGTCCGCTGCGGCGGCCAGATCGTCGACGATCTGCTGCATGGATATCTTCGCGCCCGCGCCTTCGTTCCAGGTAATGACGAGCGCCGCGAGGCCGCGTTTGGCCGCCCACGTGTGGTCGCCGATCACGGCAACCGCATTGTCGGCCTTGACGACCTGGCGCACGCCGGGAATCTTTTTCGCGTGGGTGTCGTCGACACTGCCCAGCGTGCCGCCGAATACCGGACAGGTCGAAATCGCCGCGTAGACCATGTCCGGCAGGCGCACATCCAGCCCGAACACGGCCGTGCCATCCACCTTCTCCGGCGAATCGAGCCGCTTGACGGCGGTGCCGATGATCTTGAAGTCCTTCGGATCCTTGAGCGGCACGTCCTGCGGCGCCGGCAACTTCGCGGCCGCATCGACCAGTTGCCCATAGCCGATACTGCGCTGGCTCGCGGTATGAACGACCTGTCCGGCCTGCGCGTGACAGCTTGCCGGATCGACCTGCCATTGCTGTGCCGCCGCGTTGATGAGCAGCACGCGGGCCGTCGCGCCCGCCTTGCGCATCGGGTCCCAGGCGTACCGGATCGAGGTCGAGCCGCCCGTCAACTGACCGCCGAGCAGCGGGTCCATGAACAGTTTTTCGTTCGGCGGCGCGTGGTCGATCGTGACGCTATCGAGCGACACTTCGAGTTCTTCCGCAATCAGCATCGGAATCGAGGTATAGACGCCCTGACCCATTTCGACCTTCGGGATCACCAGCGAGACCTTGCCCGTGTTGTCGATCTGGATGAACGCATTCGGCGCGAATACGCCAGCCGGGCCGGGCTCGCTGGCGTCCCCGCCGATCACCGATTTGCCCGACGGCTTCTGCTCCTGTTCCTGCCCCTGTCCCTGACTCAAGGCCGGCAAGCTGAAGCCGAGCAGCAGGCCGCCGCCCGCTGCGGCGCCGACCGTGGCGCTGAACTTCAGGAACGTGCGGCGTGAGAAGCGCGGATTAGGCGCGTCCCGGTTGACGTCCTGGACAGCCTCCGGCGTGGCGCCGGCTTGCGCATCGATCAATCCTTGCGACATGTCAGGCCTCCTTTGCCGCTTGCTTGATCGCCGCGCGAATGCGGTTATACGTGCCGCAGCGGCAAATGTTGCCGGCCATGGCGGCGTCGATATCCGCGTCGGAGGGATTGGGGTTCTGCGAAAGCAGCGAAGCCGCGGACATGACCTGTCCGGACTGACAGTAGCCGCACTGCACCACGTCGATCTGCCGCCATGCCTGCTGCACCTTCTTGCCGGACGGCGTCTCGCCCACCGCTTCGATGGTGGTGATCTTGCGGTCGCCGATGGCCGCCACCGGCAGGACGCACGAGCGCACCGCGGCCCCATCCAGATGCACGGTGCAGGCGCCGCACTGGGCAATGCCGCAGCCGAACTTCGTGCCGGTCAGGCCGACCAGGTCGCGCAAGACCCACAGCAAGGGCATGTCGGGCGGTGCGTCGACGGTGTGCGTCTGACCGTTGATGTTGAGCGTTGTCATGCGGACTCCGATTGCGGGTTATTGTTTGAACGATTTGTACAACGACGTCGGACCAAACCAGCGAACTTCACCGAATTTATTCGGCAGACCGATCTAATGCGCAGTGATGCTGTTGCCCTGTTCGAGTAACAGACGCGTGCCGGCGGTGCGATGAGCCGGCAGCAGAGCATGGGGCCAACAAATTGTAGCTTTGCTTTAAAAACTTCGTTGAAAACCTGGCCACGCTGGGTGCAGGAAGACAAGTTTGTTAGCATGCCCTTGTACCCACCCATCCGGAGTTGAACCATGACCGAAGAGCAAGCCATTCAATTCCTGTCTGAGGTTCGCCGGCCGCTGCTGTCTTTGCACAAGGCCATTCTCGATCACGAACGCGCTTCCTATGAAAAGGAGTTCGGCGCACTGACTCCGGCGGCCTTCCTGCAAGTGCTGATCAACGGCTCGGGGTTTCGCTGGCTTGGGCCGCTCTCGACGGTGATCGCCAACGTCGACGAAACGCTCGACGACAAGAAGGCCACAGCGGTGGACCGAATCGGCGCGGTGGAAGCGGTGACGGGCCTGTTTTCGTCCGATCTGCCCAACAATGCCTTTCTGCCGCGCTATCAGCCGTTGTTGCAGTCGAGCCCGGAGATCCTGCATGAGCATGGGCGGGTTGCGCAGGTGCTGCGCACGCTCGAGCGCAAGTAGTTCACCCCGCCGCGTTCAGCTTGCGCCACAGCGTGGTCTTGCTGATACCCAGCGCCTCGCACACCAGGTCGCGGTCGTTGTTGAACGCTTCCAGCGCTGCACGGATCTCGTCGGCTTCGACGCGACGGCTGCGCTGACGCAGCGTCAATGAGGCCGCGTCCGTTGTCGGGTCCGCTGCACCGTCCGTTGTAGCGTCGGGCCGTTCGAACAGTTCGGGCGCGATCGACTGCAACACCGTGTCGCTCAACACGGTGTGGTCCGAGTCCGCCAGTTCGACCGTGAGCCGCTCGATCACATTCTGCAGTTCACGCACATTGCCCGGCCAGGCGTGACGGCCTAGCGGCTCGCTGATGGGCGCAAGCACGCTCAACGCATCGCGCGTGGTGCGAATGCGTGCCGCCAGACGCGGCTCACGACGCGCCGACTGACACAGCAATTCAGCCGCGAGCGGCAGGATGTCCGACAGTCGTTCGCGCAACGGCGGCAGCCCGATGTTCAGGATATTCAACCGGTAGTAGAGATCGGTGCGGAATTCGCCGGCTTCCACCGCCGCGGTCAACGCGCGATGGGTCGCCGCCACGATCCGCACGTCGATCCGCGTCGGCTCCGTCGAGCCGAGCCGCACCACTTCACGTTCCTGCAGCACACGCAGCAAGCGGCTTTGCAACGGCAGCGGCATTTCGCCGATTTCATCGAGGAACAGCGTGCCGCGGTGGGCCGCTTCGATCAGCCCGGCCTTCCCGCCACGCCGCGCGCCGGTGAAGGCGCCTTCCTCGTAGCCGAACAGTTCGCTTTCCAGCAGCGCCTCCGGAAAGGCGCCGCAATTGAGCGCGACGAACGGAAAATCGCGCCGCGCGCTCAGATGATGCAGGCTCTGCGCGACCATTTCCTTACCGGTCCCGCTCTCGCCGCGAATCAGCACCGTGGCATCGGACTTCGCGTAGCGCTGCACGAGTTGCCGCACCCGTTCGATCGCCGGACAGGCGCCCACCAGATCGTCGAGCCGGTAGCGCGCCACGAACTGCTGGCCGCGCTGCCGCGAACGCAGCGTGCGATCGAGGCGTTCCACCGCGCGCGATTCCTGAAACGTCAGCACGGTGCCGGTCGTCACGCCGTTGTCGACCAGCGGCCCCCGATGCACCACGTAGCTGATGCCACGCACGGTTTCGAGCGACTCGCCCTCCGCATCCGGGACGGCGTCCACCAGATCGGGCGCGAGTTCCAGCAACGGGCGGCCCGCCGCCGCGGCCGGCTCGATGCCGAGCACCCGGGCAAGCCGCTGGTTGATGGCTTCGACGCGGCCCTGGGCGTCGAGTGCGACCACGCCGTCGCGTAAGTGCTGCAACACGTTGTCCAGACGGTGGCGCCGGACCGCTTCACCCCATGTGGCCTGGGCGACTTCGAGCGCGGTGTCGAACGCGGCGCGCACCGAGGCGCGTGAATAGAGAAACACGGATTCCATGCCGGCCCGCGCTGCCAGATCGGTCACGAGGCCGGGTCCCACGATCGTCTTCACGCCGCGCTCGCGCAGATCGAGCACGCACGCTTCAGCATCTTGCGCCGACTGATACGCCGCAAACACCACGTCGATGCCGTAGGCCGCCACGAAGCGGCGCACTTCGGCCGGCGTCTCGCCGTACGTCACGAGTCCCACCGACGAGTCGCCGCGCCGCGCCCGCGCCAGCGCATGCATGACGTCGAAACCGGTTGGCGTGATCAGCACCACCGGCACGTCGACCCGCGCTTTCAGATAGGTCCCGTTGGAGCCGGCCGCGACCACGATGTCCGGGCGATGCTTGCCCGCGGCGGCGATTTCGTTGACCGCGTCCTCGTAGCCGCGCGAGACCAGCCGCAAATCGGCGCGGGCGTCGTATTCGTCCGCGATGTCGCGGAACAGGTCACGCAGTTTGCTGATGCCGATGGCCCAGACGCGAGGCCGTGAGCCGGGTTCGGAAGGTCGATTCATGGCGAGGCGAGCGGCACTAGCGCGTAAAACTGAATACACGCCATTATGAACTCACAATTTCACTAATGAAATCCATGATTCCACTTATGAAATATTCCGGCAACGCACCCATCTCGCAAAGCCCCGGGTAATCAATGACTTAAGCGCTCGACGCCGCGCTGGCCCACTCCTTGCACTTAAGGCTCCCAAACTCACTGGGAGACACACTTGAGCGAAGCAGACAACAGCACACCGGCAGCCGGCGCATTCAAGCCGAAGAAATCCGTGGCCCTGTCGGGCGTGACAGCGGGCAACACTGCCCTGTGCACGGTCGGCAAGACCGGCAACGACCTGCATTACCGCGGCTACGACATTCTCGACATCGCCAGCACCTGCGAATTCGAGGAAATCGCCTACCTGCTGGTGCATGAAAAACTGCCCACCCAGGCTGAACTGAGCGCCTACAAAGCGAAGCTGAAGGCGCTGCGCGGCCTGCCCGCCAACGTCAAGGCCGCGCTGGAGTGGATTCCGGCGGCTGCCCACCCGATGGACGTGATGCGCACCGGCGTCTCGGTGCTCGGCACCGTGCTGCCCGAGAAGGACGATCACAACCTGCCCGGTGCGCGCGATATCGCCGACAGGCTGATGGCCTCGCTCGGCTCGATACTGCTCTACTGGTATCACTACTCGCATAACGGCAAGCGCATCGAGGTGGAAACCGACGACGATTCGATCGGCGGTCACTTCCTCCATCTGCTGCACGGCGTGGCGCCGTCGAAGTCGTGGGTCGAGGCGATGCATACGTCGCTGAACCTGTACGCGGAACACGAATTCAACGCGTCGACCTTTACCGGCCGCGTGATCGCAGGCACGGGCTCGGACATGTACTCGGCGCTGACCGGCGCGATCGGCGCGCTGCGCGGCCCGAAGCATGGCGGCGCCAACGAAGTCGCGTTTGAAATCCAGTCGCGCTACCAGACACCCGACGAGGCAGAAGCCGACATCCGCCGCCGCGTCGAAGCGAAGGAAGTGGTGATCGGCTTCGGCCATCCGGTGTACACGATCTCCGATCCGCGCAACAAGGTCATCAAGGAAGTGGCGAAGAAGCTCTCGAAGGAAGCCGGCAGCACGAAGCTGTTCGACATCGCCGAGCGCCTCGAAACGGTGATGTGGGACGCCAAGAAGATGTTCCCGAACCTGGACTGGTTCAGCGCCGTCTCGTACCACATGATGGGCGTGCCCACCGCGATGTTCACGCCGGTTTTCGTGATCGCCCGCACGGCCGGCTGGGCCGCGCACATCATCGAGCAGCGCGTCGACAACAAGATCATCCGGCCGAGCGCGAACTACACCGGTCCGGACGACCTCAAGTTCGTGCCGCTCGCGAAACGCTGATCGAAGCGTCGATCTGAAGCGTTGACCCAAAACGCTGATCGCGAAAGGGGGATAATCGCCGAAATTGTCGCTGAGCTCCGGCGACGTCCAGCGGGACTCCCCCTGTCGACCAGCGTTGTCTGCTCTGGTCCCAGGCGGAGCCGGGCACATCATTCTTATTCCCCACGTATGAACACTGCAAACCGCAAACCCCTGCCCGGCACCCAGCTGGATTTCTTCGACACGCGCGCCGCGGTCGAGGCGATCCAGCCGGGCGCCTACGACACGCTGCCGTACACCTCGCGCGTGCTGGCCGAAAACCTCGTGCGCCGTTGCGACCCGGCGTCGCTGAACGCCTCGCTCAAGCAGATCATCGAACGCAAGCGTGAGCTCGACTTCCCCTGGTTCCCGGCGCGCGTGGTGTGCCACGACATCCTGGGCCAGACCGCGCTGGTCGACCTCGCCGGTCTGCGTGATGCGATCGCCGCGCAAGGCGGCGATCCGGCCATGGTCAATCCGGTCGTGCCG
Source organism: Paraburkholderia sp. GAS41 (assembly GCF_050436545.1). Taxonomy (NCBI): domain Bacteria; kingdom Pseudomonadati; phylum Pseudomonadota; class Betaproteobacteria; order Burkholderiales; family Burkholderiaceae; genus Paraburkholderia; species Paraburkholderia sp. GAS41. The sequence continues at coordinate 61,046 of NZ_JBNDMK010000008.1, read as the reverse complement.
ACCCAACTGGTGGTGGACCACTCGCTCGCCGTGGAGTGCGGCGGCTTCGATCCGGACGCGTTCGACAAGAACCGCGCGATTGAAGACCGGCGCAACGAAGACCGCTTCGACTTCATCAACTGGACCAAGAAGGCGTTCAGGAATGTCGACGTGATTCCGCCCGGCAACGGCATCCTGCACCAGATCAATCTGGAGCGGATGAGCCCGGTCGTGCAGGTGAAAGACGGCGTGGCGTTTCCCGATACGCTGGTGGGCACCGATTCGCATACACCGATGGTGGATGCGCTCGGCGTCATCGCCATCGGCGTGGGCGGTCTCGAAGCTGAAAGCGTGATGCTCGGGCGCGCGTCGTATATGCGTCTGCCGGATATCGTCGGGGTCGAACTCAGCGGTAAGCCTGGCGAAGGCATTACGGCCACCGACGTGGTGCTCTCCTTGACCGAATTCCTGCGCAAGGAAAAGGTCGTCGGCGCGTATCTGGAGTTCTATGGCGAAGGCACGGCGAAGCTCACGTTGGGCGACCGCGCCACCATCGCCAACATGGCGCCGGAATTCGGCGCCACCGCCGCGATGTTCTCGATCGACGAACAGACCATCAAGTATCTCAAGCTGACCGGACGCGACGACCAGCTCGTCAAGCTGGTGGAAACCTATGCGAAGGAAACCGGGCTGTGGAGCGACAGCCTGAAGAACGTGCAATACGAGCGCGTGCTGAAGTTCGATTTGTCGACGGTGGTTCGCACGCTGGCCGGCCCGTCGAATCCGCACCGCCGTTTGCCGGTGTCGGAGCTCGCCGCGCGCGGCATCAGCGGCAAGGTCGAGAACGAACCGGGCCTGATGCCGGATGGCGCCGTCATCATCGCGGCGATCACGAGCTGCACCAACACCAATAACCCGCGCAACATGATTGCCGCGGGGCTCTTGGCCCGCAATGCGAACCAGCGCAGCCTGACCCGCAAGCCGTGGGTGAAAAGCTCGCTCGCGCCAGGATCGAAGGCCGTGACCCTGTATCTGGAAGAAGCGAAGCTGCTGCCGGAACTCGAACAACTCGGCTTTGGCGTGGTGGCATACGCCTGCACGTCGTGCAACGGCATGTCGGGCGCATTGGATCCGGTGTTGCAAAAGGAGATCGTCGAGCGCGATCTGTATGCCACGGCGGTGCTGTCCGGCAACCGCAACTTCGACGGCCGGATCCATCCGTATGCCAAGCAGGCCTTTCTGGCCTCGCCGCCGCTGGTGGTGGCGTATGCGATTGCGGGCACGATCCGCTTCGACATCGAGAAGGACGTGCTCGGTGTCGACGCAAACGGGAAACCGGTGATGCTCAAGGACATCTGGCCGTCCGACGAAGAGATCGACACGATCTTTGCCGCGAGCGTCAAGCCCGAGCAATTCCGCAAGGTGTACGAACCGATGTTCGCGCTCACCGCCGACACCGGCGAACGCGCCAACCCGCTGTACGACTGGCGCCCGATGAGCACCTATATCCGCCGGCCGCCCTACTGGGAAGGCGCACTGGCCGGCGAACGCACGCTCGCAGGCATGCGGGCGCTCGCGGTGCTGGGCGACAACATCACCACCGACCACCTGTCGCCGTCCAACGCGATCCTGCCCGACAGCGCCTCGGGCGAGTATCTGGCAAAAATGGGCCTGCCGGAGGAAGACTTCAACTCGTACGCGACCCACCGCGGCGATCACCTGACCGCGCAACGCGCGACCTTCGCCAACCCCACCTTGAAGAACGAGATGGTGCTGGAAGACGGCAAGGTGAAGGCCGGTTCGCTGGCGCGCATCGAGCCTGAGGGCAAGGTCACGCGCATGTGGGAGGCGATCGAAACCTACATGGAGCGCAAGCAGCCGCTGATCGTGATCGCCGGGGCCGATTACGGCCAGGGCTCGTCGCGCGACTGGGCCGCCAAGGGTGTGCGTCTGGCGGGTGCCGAGGCGATCGTGGCGGAAGGCTTCGAGCGCATCCACCGCACCAATCTGGTGGGCATGGGCGTGCTGCCGCTCGAGTTCAAAGCGGGCGTGAACCGCTTGACGCTCGGCATCGACGGCACCGAAACCTTCGATGTGACTGGCGAGCGCAAGCCGCGCGCCGACCTCACGCTGGTGATCCATCGCAGGAACGGCGAACGCGTGGAGGTGCCGGTGACCTGCCGTCTCGATACGGCGGAAGAAGTGTCGATCTACGAAGCCGGTGGCGTGCTGCAGCGTTTTGCTCAGGACTTCCTGGAATCGTCGAAGGCAGCGGCCTAACAGGACAACGAGGACGACGAGGACAACGACACCATGGCCCACATACCCCAGATCAAGATTCCCGCTACCTACATGCGCGGCGGCACCAGCAAGGGTGTGTTCTTCCGCCTGCAGGATTTACCCGCGGCCGCTCAGGTGCCCGGCGCGGCGCGCGATGCGCTGCTGTTGCGGGTGATCGGCAGTCCGGACCCTTACGGCAAACAGATCGACGGCATGGGTGGCGCGACGTCGAGCACCAGCAAGACGGTGATCGTCGCGAGGAGCAGCCGGCCGGAGCATGACGTCGACTATCTGTTTGGCCAGGTCTCGATCGACAAGGCGTTTGTAGACTGGAGCGGCAACTGCGGCAACCTCTCGGCCGCCGTCGGGCCGTTTGCCATCAGCGCCGGGCTGATCGACCCGAGCCGCATTCCGCACAACGGCGTGGTCGCCGTGCGCATCTGGCAAGCGAATATCGGCAAGACCATCATCGGCCACGTGCCGATCACTGATGGCGTCGTGCAGGAGACCGGCGACTTCGAGCTCGACGGGGTGACGTTTCCCGCCGCGGAAGTGCAACTCGATTTCATGGACCCGGCCGCCGAGGAAGACGGCGCGGGCGGCGCGATGTTCCCCACCGGCAACCTGGTCGACGATCTGGAAGTGCCGGGCATCGGCGTGCTGAAGGCCACCATGATCAACGCGGGCATTCCGACGATTTTTGTCGACGCCGAGGCGATCGGTTATCAAGGCACCGAACTGCAGGACGCGATCAACAGCGACGCCCGCGCGTTGGAGAAGTTCGAGACGATCCGTGCCCACGGCGCCCTGCGTATGGGACTGATCAGGAGCCTCGACGAGATCGCCGCGCGCCAGCACACACCGAAAATCGCCTTCGTCGCCAGGCCCACTGCCTATGTGGCGTCGAGCGGCAAGCAGGTTGCGGCAGGTGACGTGGACCTGCTAGTGCGCGCCATGTCGATGGGCAAGCTTCATCACGCCATGATGGGCACGGCGGCGGTCGCCATCGGCACGGCGGCGGCGATTCCGGGCACGCTGGTGAATCTCGCCGCAGGCGGCGGCGAACGCCAGGCCGTGCGCTTCGGCCATCCGTCCGGCACACTGCGCGTCGGCGCACAGGCGAGCCGGGTGGACGGCGAATGGGTCGTCAAGAAGGCCATCATGAGCCGCAGCGCCCGCGTGCTGATGGAAGGCTGGGTGCGCGTCCCCGGCGATACGTTCTAAGCCGCACGCGTATGGCGAAGCACACGCCCCGGCCATTCAAACGCCGGGGCGTGTGCTTCATGCGCATCGGAAGTCGAGCGGAACTGCCGGCTTTCCGTTCCGTAGAAAGACCGGCTTTTCCCGCGCTCCGGTGAGCGCAAACTCAGCTTTGCTTGCCGGGCAGATAAGGCATCGGATCGACCGGCTTGCCGTCGTGGCGTAGCTCGAACAGCACCGAGACGCGCGAGTTGTCCTCGTCGCCCATTTCCGCGATTTGCTGCCCCTGGCGCACGATGTCGCCAGTTTTCACCAGCAGCTTGCGGTTGTGCGAATACGCGGTCAGAAAGTCCTTGTTGTGCTGGACGATGATCAGGCTGCCGTATTCGTTGAGCCCGGTACCCGCGTACATGACCTTGCCATCCGCGGCGGCGCGTATCGGATCGCCGGGTTTGCCGCCAATTTCGATGCCGCGCGTTTCGCCTGCATGGAATCCCTGCACCACCGTGCCCTTGGCCGGCCACGCCAAGCTCACCTGTTTGGCGTGCCGCGCCATTTCGGCATCGACTTCGCGCGTCGTTGCCGCGCTCGGTGCAGGCGCCGCGTCAGGACCTGTGGATGAAGACGGGTTGACCGTCGTGGCCGAGACCCCTGCGGCATTGCCAGCGGTGGGCGATGCCGCCGCGTTCGCAACCGGCGTTGCCGCGACTGCCGCCGCTGCCGCCTTCGCCGCGGCTGCCGCCTGGGCCGCTGCCGCTTGCGCAGCGGTCGCTGCAGCGGCCGCCGCGTTGGCTTCCTTCACCGTCTCAGGCGAAGCCACGTGCAGAACCTGGCCGCGCTTGAGGCGCGTGGATGGCTTGAGCGAGTTCCAGGCCAGCAGATTGCTGACACTGCAGTGATGGTGCTCGGCGATACGGCCCAGCGTGTCGCCGCGCCGCACCCGATACACGAGCGGCGGACTCTTCTTTGACTTCGCCACCGCAGCCGCCGACGTCGCGGCTGTCGCAGCGGCCTGCTGTGACGCCGCGGACAGCGCCGTATCGGCAGTTGCGCTTGTCGTATTGGCAGCGGATGCCGCCGGAACTCCAGAAGCGGCCACATCCGCCTGCGTGCCTGGCTGTGTCACGTTCACACAGCCGCTCATTGCCACTGCGACCCAGACGCCAGCGACGCTGGCCATCAGGGTTTTGTCGAAACGACTTCTCAACAAATTCGACTCCTGCCTCGATGATAGGCAGGCCCGAGCGTTTCCGCGACACGTGCGATGCGCGCGTTCATCTTCATCGGAAGCGCTGCGATCTCACGGCGCCGAAAGCCGCCTCGCGCGACCCTCACTCGTGCCCCGCCTTCCATCTGGCATGTGTGCGTCAAATACCCGCGAACATGGGGCGTTCTGTCGCAAACGGGGCCAGATAGATGATTAAACTTCAAGCGGAATTGTAAAATGCATCAGACAAAAAACGAGCCGTCTGAATATACAGATACAAATCCTTACGAACGGTATCGTGGGCCACGGAATCGCAGCATCGCGTCCACGATAACGTTTGCTTTAACGGCCGACGCCGTAAAAACTTGAATTGATGCCGTCTGTATCACGACACGAGAGGGAGATCGCGCTGGCCCGGCGAGTGCGCTTTTCGCCTGCGCCAGCGCTGGATGTCAATCAGGCCGAGGTCAATCTGGCCGAGGGTTGCACGGAGTGCAGGGGGAGGCACTCTTGTCCTGCGCGAAATTGCCGCCCGCTGGATTGCCGTCCCGGTGGGCGGCGCCGTCGCTCACTTCTGCTTCAACGCTTCCTGCGAACGCGCGCAAACGCTTCGCCGCAGCGCGCGGCCAACGGCGCGCGGAAAGCGCCACCCTGCCCCACCACGAATTGACGCTTTGCGCCGAGCAGCAAAAGCTCCGGTTGCCGCGCGACCAGTAAGTCTTGAATTGCTCGGAGCCCGCGCCGAAGTCGACGTCCATTTTGCGATCGAACGCCCATTTAACGAAGGTTTCGACCGCGAGCGCGCCCGGCGACCACTTCGCAAAGGCGGAATCGAAGCTCGCAATGATGCCCGTCGCCGCACACGCATCCGTGCAGAACACCGCGACGGCAATGGGTGCGTCGTCGACGGTGACGACGATCGCGTAGCCCGTGACCTCGGCGTCCTTCGTGCACAGCCAGGCCACCAGAAAATTGCGGTATTGCTCCGAGTAAAGCCAGTGCCCCTGTTTGCCGACGCGCTCGCCCCAGACGCGCTTCCACGAGAGCAACGCATCGACCGACGCGGCGACCCGTACCGGGTCGGTCCAGTCGATCACATCGACACGCACCTTGCCCGCCGCCGCAAGACGCCGTTCGACCTCGCCGGGTTTCTTTCTGTGCAAGGTGCCTAGCGACTTGCAGAAGCTCAGCCAGTCGTAGCGCTCGCCTTCTTCTTTAAACTTCCCGAAGTAGCACGGCGTATGTTCGCGTATCACGGAATGACGCTCGCTCAGCGCGAGCCGGTAGAGATCGGTCGAGTCGGGAAGATAGGGCATGTGAATGAAGTCCGCGCCACAACGCTTGCGCGCGACGGCCCAGGCGCCTTCGACACGTTCCGACGTGCGCGCATCGTCTTCAACCAGAACGCGCGTGAAATCCGCCGATTCGGAGCACAGCGGAATCAGGTACGTCCAGAGCGCGCGTCGATAGGTGACGAGCGGAAAAATCAGGACGACTTTCCGCGCTTCGCGCCGCACGATGATGTGCAGCTTTCTGCCCATGGGTTTGCCGACCTGCTCCCACGCGGTCCAGCAATTGCCGAATGCCTGGAAATACCAGCCACGCGCACGCCTCCAGAGTTCATCCCATTCGGGCTGAAGCGCGCGAAAGTCCGCTTCGTCAGTGATGACCTCGTACGCCGCACTTGCGTCGTTCATCTTGCCTCCCGGGATTTGACGCGTGGCTCGCAGCAGTTGCTAGCTCGCCATTCAGGGCCGCTTCGCACGACAGCAACGGGTCGTGCTTCAATCGAACCCTTCGTAAACGGTGGCCAGCATTGTTTATTCCCGGAACATTGACGCATTCGCGTGACTCCCTTGGCGCGGTTGGCTGATTGGCTATGCTGCCCGCCATCCGGATCATGCCGGGAGGACAGGCGCGAGCTTCCTGTGCGCCGAGAATACCTGCGCCACAACCACCGTGTGTACGGAGCCGCACAATACTTTTCAACATGTAATGTTTTAGACAGCGATTAGAAATAATTTCCGAGCGCCAGGTCGTATTCCCCTTGTTTAGCGCAAGATCTTTACCGCATTCGCAGTTACGTCGGCCGCTTGACCGCCCCACGTGGCGCGCAAATAGTTCGCAAGTTGCGCGAATTCCGTGTCGCTGAATTGGCCGGCAAAACCAGGCATCTCCTGCATGCGTTCGAGGCGGGGAAAATCCTGCGCGTCGATGCCATCCAGCATGGCGACGATCAGGTTGTGCGGATCACTTTGCCGTACCGTGGAATTGCCGCGCATCGGCACGGCCACATGCGGTTTGCCTTCGCCTTCGTTGCCATGACAGCCTGCGCATAACGCGAGGTAGAGAGGGCGCCCTGCAACCCGTTGCGCGGCATCCGCGGAAGCTGATGGCTGCGGTTGCGGGACCGGCGGCCGATCGCCGAGCAGGTAGGTGGACATCGCGCGCAGATCGTCGCGACTCAGATACTGGCTGCTCAGATGCACGACCGGATACATCTCGCCGAATGCGGAGCCTTGCGGCGCAATTCCGTTCGCGAAGAAGGTCTGCAGATCGGCCGCGCTCCAGCCTCGCGCGGCCAGTCCCTGCGGCGTGATGTCCGGCGCAATTACGCGCCCCAGAGCGCCGCCGCCGAGCGGCAAGGCCTGATCGAGCTGGCCGAACTTGCCACGCGGCGTGTGGCATTCGGCGCAGTGGCCGAGCGCGCTGATCAGGTAGCGGCCACGATTCCAGTCGATCGAGCCACCCTGCGACGCATCGGGCAACGCATCCTTCAGAAACACCATGTTCCAGAAGCGCACGGCAAAACGCAGGTTGAACGGGAATGACAGTTCTGGCGCGTGGTTCGCCACGGCCGCGGGCTTCTGTGCCATCAGCCAAGCGTACATCGCGTCGCTGTCGGCACGTGAAAGCTGGCGGTAGGACGTATAAGGCATCGCCGGGTACAACGGCCCGTGTGGCGACACGCCGTCGTGCAACGCCTTGTAGAAATCGCCGGCGCTCCATGTGCCGATACCATGCGCTTTGTCCGACGTGATATTCGTGCCGTAGAACGTGCCGAACGGCGACGCGAGCTTCACGCCACCGGCGAACGGCGCACCGTCTGCCGTGGTGTGACAGGCCGCGCAGTCGGCGGCTTTCACCAGATAGCGGCCGCGTGCCAGTTGCTCCGCAGCAGCGCCCGGGGCGGCAGACGACGCGCCAGAAGCCGCAGCAGCGCGCACGGTCGTCGTCGCGGCAGAAGTGTCGTCGTGCTGCGCGCCGCACGCCGCCAGCAGTGCCGTGCTCAATACCAACGCGATACGCCGCAAGGTCGGATAACGCGTGCTCATGCAGCGCCCCTCACCAGGCCCGGTGTGTTCAGAACCACGTCCTTCACCGCCTCGTAGTAGCGTACGTACCCCGTGCAGCGGCAGAGATGATCGTTCAGCGCCTCGGTGATGGTTTCCTGCACCTGCTCTTTGGCCACCGGGTGACGTTCGAGGCGCTCGATCAACACCGTCGCCGCATTGACGAAACCCGGCGTACAGTAGCCGCACTGGAAACTGAAGTACTCGAGAAACTTCTGCTGGATCGGCGACAGCGCCACCACCTCGCCCTGCTGGTTGCGCTGCGCATGAGCTTCGACTGTGCGAATCGCTTTGCCGTCGAAGAAATGCGCGCCCGTGATACAGGTGCGGATTTCCTCGCTGGCGCCATCCGGCTTGTCGAGAATCACCACACAGGCGTGACAGATGCCCTGCCCGCAGCCCAGCCGCGAACCGGTGAGGTCAAGGTATTCGTGCAACAGGTCGATCATCATCAGACCGGCTGGCACCTGCATCGCCACCTCGCGGCCGTTCACTTTCAGCGATAGCGCCTGGGCGCGGTATTGCGTCAGCGGCCGTTCCACGACCGGGGCGCCCGTCGTCTTTGAAGCTGCAGCGGAAGCCGGCGCGTTGCTGGCGACACCGGCAGAAGTTTGATTCGGAGTCGTCACGCGAGCACCTCCTGGATTTTTTGCGGGGTGACCGGTAAATCGGTAAATCGATGTCCTATGGCATGTGCGATGCCGTTTACGATTGCGGCGACGACGGGGATCATCACCACTTCAGCGATACCCTTGGGCGGATCGCTTTCCGTCAAGGGCGGCAGCACTTCGCCAGTCTGGGTCCAGACGGCGACGTCCTTTGCACGCGGTAAGCGATAGCGATTGAAGTTCCACGTACCGTTGCCGGGACCGTCCTCATAGAGCGGTAAATATTCATGCAAGGCATGTCCGATGCCCATTGCCAGACCGCCCTGCAATTGGCCGGATACGAGTTGCGGCGCGATCTGGTTGCCGCACTCCATGATCGAGTGATGCCTCAGCAGTTCGACCTTGCCGCTTGCTTCATGCACGACAAGCTCGACCAACGTACCGACCGCGCTGTAATACGTGACCGCCGCATTGTTACGTTGCACGGCCGGAAAAAACACACGCTGACGATCGAGCACGCGGTATTGGTTCGATGTGGCCGGCTGCGGCTTCCTGCCCGCGCCGCGGTTCTCGCCGTAGCGTAACGAGAGACCGTCGACCGGCAGTCGCACGAGGCGGCCGTCGATCGTGAATTCCGCTTCCGTCCACTGCCAGCGATTGAACACGTGCACGGCGGCCCCGGTCACGAGGCCGAGTTCGTGGGCTTTCTTCGCGAGTTGCTCGAACGGCAGGGCTTCGAGTCCGTCCGCCGACAGCTTGCCGTCGACCCAGCGTGCGTCTTCGATGTGCACCACCAGCGGCGCCGCCTGACCGCCGCCCGGACCCTGTCTCCAGATCGCCATGGCCGCCGGCCAGAGTCCGTGCGTAAAGACGACACGCGCTGCCTCGCGCGTGCTGTGCGTGAAATAGAACGCGGAATTGGTCGCGCTCGCCGGTGAAGCATAATTCGGCGACCAGCGCGGATTGGCCGACAGCGCGTCCTGTTCGGACTGCGACATGAGGTAGGGATCACCGCTCGTGACGATCGGCAGATCGGACCAGTCGGTGACGGCCACGTGTACTTCAGTGGCGGGCTTGCCGAGCCATTTCGCCACCGCGAGCGCCTGTGACGTGGACATGCCGGTGCCGATCTCAGCGCCGCTGTGAGACAGGCTGATCTGGCCGTCGACGCTGAATTCGACTTTCGCCAGCGAGGCTTCGGCGCCCGTCCCGAAGTCCTTTTGCGTGCATGCGAAGCCCACGCCATAGCACTTGTCCGGATTCAGCCGTTCGAACTCACGCTTCTTCTGCGTGCGATTCACCCACAGCGGATGAGCCTGCGCTTTCTGCAAAACCTCGTCGACCCGGATGGCGCCGGCCGGCACCGCACCTTGCGTGTTTTTCATGCCCGAGCGCAACGCGTTCTTCAGGCGGAAGTCGATCGGATCGACACCAAGTTGTGCGGCAATCTCATCGACCATCATTTCCGTCGCGGCCATGCTCTGCAGCGTGCCGTAACCGCGCGCGGAGCCCGCGTCGACTGCGCGTGAAGCAATCGCGACGGCCGCAAGGTCGTTCTTCGGGAAGTAGTAGATGGATTGCGCCGCGGTTGCACCGACCATCGCCACTGACGGCGAGAAATTGCAGCGCCCGCCGCCGTTCGCTTCCATCTCGGCCTTGAACGATTGCAGCAGCCCGCTTTTCCGGTCCACGGCAATGCGGTAATTCATCCTGAACGCGTGGCGCTTGAGCGAGGTCTGGAACTGCTCGTAGCGATCGTTGGCAAGACGCACTGGCCGGCCATCCGCATACATGGCGGTGACGAGGCCGTAGAACGGCATGTTGAAGTGATCCTTCGAACCATAACCCACCGTGTAGCACGGATACACGAACAGGTTTTTCACCGGAAATGCGCACTTCGCCACCATGCCCGCGGCATTGTCCGTCACTTCCTGCGGCGCCTGGGTTGGCACGACCATATGCAGCGATTGCGCCGCGGCGTCGTACCAGCAGTTCGCGTTGTCGGGTTCGAGCGCAGCCGTGTCGATGGACTGCGTGTTGTACTCGCGCGCGAGCACCAGCCAGTCAACCGGTGGATGCTCGAGTTCCTGCTGGATCCGCCCGGCGTGGAACATACCCTGCTCGTCGAGCTTGCCGTGCTCCTTGCCATCGGGCCAGACCGGCTGGTGTTTGCGCATCGAGCCCGGAAACACCGGCGCGTCCTTCAGGCTCGAAAAGGTGTCGTCGTCATAGGGCGTTTTGCCACCCACGCGCACGAACCGGAACGTGCCCCACGGATCGCGCTCGAGCGGGCCGGTCTGTGCGCCGTACCGGATGATCTCGTCGCGGAACTTGAGCTTGTCTTTGGCGAAGCGGTAGCGCGCGAAGTCGTGATAGATCAGGATCGCCACCGCCTGACCAAGATAGGCAGGCGTCTTGCCTCGCGGCAGCAACATATCGTCGCCGTAAAATGCCGGGAACATCAGACGGTCACGTATCAGGTCATCAGCTGTGACGATGCGCTCCGGCTGCAGTTCGTCGCCGAGCCGCGTCAGGTCGAAGCCTTCGTAGATCCGGTCGGCCTGGGTCGTGCGCAGGATGAAGGCGTGCGACTGCTGCCGCGGCCAATGCGGCATGTCGCCAGCACGGACGTCACGCGCGAATACCTTCGCCCCCGTGACCTTGGCGATGCCGTCGATGCGGAACTTTGCCTGCCCGTTGGCGGCGTCCCATTGAAGCGGCGTGAGAATCTTTTCTTCGAACAACGCAGCGAACGCACGACTGCCGATCGGCGCGATATACACCGATACGCCCGCAAGCACACTAGCCTTCAGAAAACCGCGACGCGAAAGGTCGAGTTTCCCCATGGATTTCTCCTTTAGTGAACGACGACGGCAGCCCCGGCGGACCGAGCGGCAAGCGCACGGGCGCCACAGGCCGCGCCATCTTGTGACGACACACCGCATTGGAGAATCAAGCGAAGTCCGAACGCCTACGTTCGGGCATACCGGCGACGCGCGGTGGCTCGGACATCGGTGCCGACGCGGTCGATCTGATTGACCTTGAACTGCTCTTGAACGTGATGGGGCTGCCAGGTTCCCTGCCGCTTAACAGGGCAAGGCGCGGCATTATCATGCAGTCGAAAAGGGGGAAAGTAATATTTTGTCCATGGCATCACGAGCAGCAGTTTTGCCAGAATTTATTTTAGTTCGTCATACTTATTTTTTGTTCGGACGTTCGCGGAACATGGTTCGTCAAGCCTCGCGCGATGCATTGCGCGCGACGTTCGAAGCGCTTAGGAGTCCCGCATCAGTCAGGCCGGCTCACTTTGTATCGGTCCCGGATACTGCGCGACGAGCGGATCCGCGGTCAGCAGGGTGATCCCTTCTGTCCAGGCTTGGGCCACAAGGATTCGATCGAACGGGTCTTTATGAATGGGCGGTAGACCGTCGATCGCTACCGCGTGCGCACTGTCGATCACCAGTTCGCTGTATCCGTTGTCCATTAGACCCCGACGCAATAGCCGCGGATCGAGCCGAAAATCATCCCTGCCCAAGCCGCGCTTGATCGCAACTTCCCATAAACTCGCGGCACTGAAAAATAGCTCGCATTCGAGGTTTTCGATAAATTGCCTCGCCTCGGACGATAAACGGTCCGGCTCGCCGGCAGCCCACAGTAGAAGGCGTGTATCGAGCAACAACTTCATGGATTGACACCAGACAGTTGCGCAATCTGATCGGCTCCCATCTGATCGAAATCGTCCGGAACTGTGAACTGGCCAGCCATAAATTGACTGGCGAGATCCTGCGCGCACAGACGCTCGCGTCTCAAAACTTATGCCGAATCGCCGCCCGCACCGCAAACTGGTTCGAGCTCGACGACACGCCTGCCGCGCCGGGAATATAGGCGTCGTCCAGCACGGTATCGGTCTTGTCGCCGGCGACTTTCTGATAGGCCGCCTGGAAATAAAAATCCGTGCGCTTGGACAGGTTGTAGTCGGCCATCAAGCCAAACGTGTGATATTTCGGATTCTCGTTGCCCGAGGTCGCATCCATCGTCGCAGCCGTATAGACGTACTGCACCCCCACGAAGAACGCCGGCGTGAACTGATACTTGCCGTTGATTTCGAAATTCTGGAACTTGAGCGCGGTGAGCGTCCCGCCGTTCGGCGGCGTGATCGTCCCCACATAGACCGAGGTATCGCTCGCCGCGGGCTCGCCGACATTCGTATTCGTATAAGCAAAGCCAAAGGTCGCAGCGCCGATGGTGTAATTGATGCCGCCGCCGAAGATGCGCAAATGTTCTGAAATGAAATTCGCGTCGTCGGTCGCAATCGCGCCGTCCGCAGTCAAGCCTGGGCCGTTCGCGTCGAGATAGGCCCCGGTCACCAGCAAGCCGCCGTTCGTGTACTGGCCGCCAAGACTGTACTGGCGATTGTTGGCGAAGTTGGTGTTGTTGCTGAAACTGTAGGTACCGCCGAACTGCAGGCCCGAAAAATCCGGACTCGTATACTTGACCGTATTGTTCACACGAAACGAGTTGTCCGTGTTGTCGTTGTCGTACGGATGCGAGAGCAGATAACCGCCCCAACTGCCATTTGCCGTGGACTGCGCGAGATAGTCGACCACTGAGTCGTATTGCCGGCCCAGCGTGACCGTGCCGTAATTGGCCGCCGTCAGCCCGACGAACGCCTGGCGCCCAAACATCCGGCCACCCTGGCCCAGCGCACCGCTGTTGACATCGAAACCGTTTTCAAGATCGAAGATCGCCTTCAGACCGCTGCCCAGATCTTCCGAGCCCTTGAGGCCCCAGCGACTGCCTTGTGCGTAGCCGCTCTGCAACTGGTAGGCGGACTTGTCGCCCGCGTTACTCGTGTAGTTGATGCCCTCGTCCAATACCCCGTACAGCGTAATGCTGCTCTGTGCGTGCGCAGGCAAAGCGACGGCGGCTGTCACCGCCAGCGCAATTATTTTCTTTTTCATGAAGATCTCCCGAATCTCTAATCATTAGCCAACCGCTAGCCAACTTTGAGACAGCTCTTCTTGTTTTTCAGCAGCAACACCATTTGAGGGCTTTCACGTTCACGAGTATTAAAAACGATGCTTGCACACTGATAGTAGGTCGTCCATTGGGACTAGTGGGGCCTACGCAAATCGTTGCGAAATGCCCACGCGCGTGAAATCTCGATTGCGCATTTTTGCGGCCAGGGAGTGGGGTCGGCTTTCCGGCCAGGTGGGTTTTGGGACACCCATCCGTAAGCTTATGAAATAATTATGTAATAAACGGCCTTGGCCGGCGGAATCTCCTTCGGTATTACGTCATGCAAAAGTCCTCCTCCCGTCTGCTCGAACTCGACTTCTTTCGCGGACTGGTCCTGCTGTCCATCGTGGTCGACCATATTGGCGGCAGCATCCTCTCGCGCGCCACGCTGCACGCCTATGCGCTCTGCGATGCCGCCGAGGTCTTCGTGTTCCTTGGCGGCTTCGCCACTGCCACGGCGTATGCCTCGCTCGCCGCACGGCGCACCGAGACGGCCGCCCGGCATCGCTTCCTGCGGCGCTCGCTCGAGATTTATCGCGCGTTCCTCGTCACGGCCGGCCTCATGTTGCTGGTCAGCGCGGTCCTGATCGCCTTTAGCGTCGACGCACCCAACCTGACCCTCACCGATCTCGACGACTTCATGGACGCGCCGCTGGCCGCGCTGCGCGATGTCCTGCTATTCCGGCGTCAGCCCTATCTGGCGTCGGTGCTGCCTATGTATGCGTTGTTCGCCCTGAGCGTGCCGTTCGTCCTGCCGCTCGCAAGTCGCCGGCCGGTCTGGTTGCTGGCCGCCAGCCTCACGTTGTGGGCAGTGGCTCGCCCACTAGGCGTGTATCTGCCCGCCGTCGAAGACACGCAATGGGACTTCAATCCGCTCGCCTGGCAACTGCTGTTTGTGCTTGGCGTCCTCGCGCGTCGCCAGCCGGTTTATCAGAAGATCAGCGCGCATCGGCTGGGATGGCTCGTTAGCGTGCTGGCGTTCAGCATCGTCGTGGCGGCTGCGTACTACAAACTGTTTATCGAGCGCACTCCGCTCGACGGCAGCTTCAAGCAGAATCTCTCGTGGTTGCGCGCAGGTAATTTTCTGGCGATTGCATGGCTCGTCGCCAATCTGATCCGCCTCGGCTGGGCGAAGAAACTCGCGCAATGGCTGCCGTGGGTCGGAATGATCGGCCGCAAGGGGCTGCTGGGTTTCGTCGCGGGCGCAGTCATTTCGCTCGTGATCGACTCGCTGCTGTACACCGCCACCGACGGCTATCTCGACGTACCACTCGGGCTTCTCGCGGACGCCGCCGCGCTCGGCGCGCTATTCGCAGTCGCCTGGGTATCCGAACCATTGACGCGCATGCTGACGTGGCGCGCGCGAGTTGCCTGAACGCGGCGTACTGCCGCAACAGCCCCGCCTTCATCGCCATGTTCAGACTAGCTCGTGCCACGCTGCGTTCGTGCCTCCTGACGGCCGTTGCCGCCATGGTCGTCATCTTCGCCAGCGCGGCCTGCAGCCGTACCGCGTTTGCCAGCACAGTCGTCAGCCGCAGTTTCCGTTCAGCCGCGCTCGAGCGCGACTGGGCCTACACCATCTACCTGCCCACCGGCTATCGAATCAACGGCCCGCGCTATCCCGTGCTGTACCTTCTGCACGGCAACAACGGCAACGCCAACGACTGGATCTCGCAGGGTCATCTGAAGACCACCGCAGACGCGCTGATCGAACGCCGGGAGATTCCACCCGTCGTCATCGTGATGCCGCAAGGCGGCACGAACTGGTATGTGGATCGCAAGGAAAAGATGGAGACCGCGTTTTTTAGCGACCTGCTGCCGGAAATCGAAACGCAGTACGCAGTGGCAAATCAGCGCAATGGCCGGATGATCGGCGGCGTCTCGATGGGCGGCTTCGGCGCGCTGCGATACGCCATGACACAGCCCGAGCAGTTCTGCGGCGCCATGCTGCTGAGCCCTGCGATCTATCCGGACGAACCGCCGCCGAACTCAGCCGCGCGCCGGGTCGGGGTGTTCGGTGAGCGGCAGTTCGACCTGCAGGTGTGGCGCGCGCTCAACTATCCGGCGCAATGGGAGCGTTATATGAGCAGTCCGTACCGGCTGCCGATGTTCATCGGCGCGAGCGACGACGACCTGACAATTCAGGCGGACGCCTCCGTGCTTTATACCCATCTGCGGCTGGCGGGCAATCCGGCGGCCCTGCGCATCATCGATGGCGCTCACACCTGGGACGTCTGGAGCGCGTTGCTACCCGCCGCCTTGAAATACACCCTCGCCTGCGCGAGACCGGCGCCGCCGCAACAGCCGGATCATTAGTCCCGCGACGGCCGCCGCCCTGGCGCGCGTGCTGGCGTCATTGCACCCACTCTTTCCACAGCACCATCAGCACGGTCATCAACGCGGGACCGATGAACAGGCCGAGCAGCCCGAAGGTCTCGGCGCCGCCCAGAATCCCGAACAGCACCAGCAGGAACGGCAGGCGGGTCGAGTTGCCAATGATCACCGGCCGCACGAAGTGCTCGGCAATGAACACGATCACGAACCCGACCACGACGAGGCCAATGGCCCAGGCCGTCATGCCGTGTACGAGCAGCCACAAGGCGGCGCCGCAGAACACGACGGGCGCGCAGAACGGCAGCATGGCCGCGACCGCGGTCACGAAGCCGAGCAGCGTGACGTGCGGCACGCCGGCCACGCCATAGACGATCCCCAGCAGCGCGCCCTCGCCGATCCCCACCACCACCAACCCGGCGACCGTGCCGCGCACCGCGTTCGCCATCCGCTCGAAAAGCTGCGCGCCGCTGCAGCCGAAGGCGCGCTTCGCCCCTTTGAGCAACGCACCCGAGAGGCGCGGGCCCGCCTGAAAAATCACGAACAGCGTGACCAGCATAAAACCGAACACCACCAGAGCACGGGCGGCGCGCGCGCCGAAATGGCGGCCAAACGTGACCACGGCGCCGCCGTGCAGCCCCTTCATGGCGGGCGACTCGCGTAGTGGCTGGGTCAGATTCGCCTGCCACCACGTCGTCACCTGCTGTGAACCGACCGGCAAATGCTGGACGAAATCCGGCAGAGCGATGCCGTTTTCCTGCACGCTCTTGAACCACACCAGCAAATCGTGGGCTTCGTGGCTCGCCTGACCGATGCCGATTGCCACCGGCAACACCACCAGCAATGCAACGGCCAGCGTCAGGATGGCGGCAACCAGCGTGTTACGTCCGGTGAAACAGCCGTGATTTTCGATTTTTCGCAGCACCGGCCATAGCGCGATGGCGATCACGCAGGCCCAGCCAACGGCCGGCAAAAAGTCACGAATGATCCACAAGGCCAACAGCACCAGACCGGCAGTCAGAACCGCGGACGCCGCCTGCTGCATTTTCTGACGGTTCGGCGGCTCGGGCGGGGGCGACACTGTGGGCGGGGGTGTGACCATGTAACCTCTTTGAAATGTGCGTACGAGCCGACCGGAAAATTGCAAAACCGCTACACTAGGCCCGGCTCGGCTTGTCGGTATCGACATCTTAAAGGAGGAAGCGCCGCGCCCTCTCCAGTCTGCCTATTGCACGCCATCGTGCGTCGCGCTGCAAACAACACTGCGTTGCAAAAATCTGCTCTATAGCGAAAAAACGCAGCAACTCCCCCGCAAACCCACGTCTTTTCCTATCTTCGTTGAAGTCAAGCGGCATTGTTGCTATTTCAAGAACAGTGTTTCAACCGCCGCACAATGGCTCTCAGGCTCGCGCAGGACTACATTCGGCACACCACATACACGGAGCCGACGATGAAGACCATAGAGTCCTTCCCCCTTGACGGTGCCAACGGCGTACGTATCGAGATTCTGGAACGCTCCGACACCACGCTGGTGATCCGCTGGGTCGAGCCTGGGCGTTGTCACTACGGCGAGCAGCGCTGGCGCCGCCGCTCCGCGCATACATCCGGCACATGCGCGGTATCCCGCCGTAAGATCCGCCGCGGTGACGCCGTGTTCAAACCGGCGGAACGCCCCGCTCCGTCGAATGCCGCGGCAATGATTTCGGTGGAAACGCTGTGCAGTCTCGTTGGCGAACTGAAAGCGGCGGCGTGAGTCACGCCTGTCTTGCACCTGCGGACTAGCCGCGCGCCTTGGGCGGCAAACCGATCGCCCGGCCCGCATGGCTCGCAGGCGCCAGCGCTGCATGCGCAGTCATGAGCGCGCTCACGCGCTCCGCCACGTCCTGATCGAACGCCACCGCATGCGGTCCGCTGGTGTCCACATGCAACAGCATCTGCTCGCTCGCCGCCACGGGCTGGGCGCCAGCATCTGCGAACATCTCCAGGTACACATGCAGGCGCTTCGCGTCATGAGCAAGCAAGCGCATTTCGACACGCACCTGCGCCCCCTCCTTGATCTCGTGCAGATAGCGGACATGCGCCTCCAGCGTATAGATGGATCGGCGACGCTCACGGCGAACGGCATCGGGCAGGCCGATCTGATCGATCAGCGCATCCGTCGCGAAGCTGAAGATCAGCATATAGAACGCATCACGCAAGTGGCCGTTGTAGTCCACCCATTCCGCGCGCACGGTATCGTTGTAGGCCGGTAACGCTGCGTTGTGCGACATCGTCAATCGTCTCCTTCACTGTTTGTTTGCTCTCTGCTCTCGCGGACACCGTTTGCCAGGCTGACAGCGTTCATTTTGCGGCATTAGGTCGCCACTTCCCTTGACTTGCTCGATGCATCACCGCACGCGGCGCTGGCGCGCCGATACCAGCATCACGGCGTATCGATTCTATGCGCGGGAAATCTGGCCTGGTTTACTTGAGACATTCCCGCGCGCTGCGTTGGCCGCTTCGATCGCGATTGCGCGGGTTCCCCATCGACGCCAAGGAACCGCATGTCCGCCACCGATCGCTCCCATCAGTTCGCCCTGACCTTGTCGTGCCCGAGCGCCGCGGGCCAGGTCGCCGCCGTAGTTGGTTTTCTCGAGCGGCATCATTGCTATATCGACGAGCTGACCGTTTTCGACGATGACATCAGCGCGCGTTTTTTTGTGCGCTGTGTGTTTCATGGCGCTGGCACTGCGTCTTCCTTGCAGGCCGATGCCTTGCGGCGAGAGTTCGTGCCGATTGCGTCCGACTTCGATATGACGTGGACGATTCACGATATCGCCGCGCGGCCCAAAGTATTGATTATGGTGTCCAAGCTCGAGCACTGTCTCGCGGATTTGCTGTTCCGCTGGAAGATGGGCGAGCTGAAGATGGACATTGTCGGCATTGCTTCCAATCATCCTGATCTGGAAGGGCTGGCCCTGCAGCATGGCTTGCCGTTTCGGCATTTGCCTGTTTCCGCTGAAACGCGTGCCGCGCAGGAAGCTCAACTGCTGGAGCTATTTGAATCTAGCGGCGCCGAGCTGATGATTCTCGCGCGCTATATGCAGATTCTTTCCGATCAGACTAGCCGCGCGCTGGCTGGGCGAGCAATTAATATTCATCACTCGTTCCTGCCTGGGTTCAAAGGGGCTCGACCTTATCATCAGGCGCATGCCCGTGGAGTCAAGTTGATTGGAGCCACTGCGCATTTCGTGACTGACGATCTGGATGAAGGGCCCATCATCGAGCAGATTGTCGAGCGGGTGGATCACTCGTTCGGGCCTGAGCGGTTATTGGCGGTTGGGCGTGATGTCGAGTGCATTACCCTGGCTCGCGCCGTTAAGGCATTTGTCGAGCGGCGGGTTTTTATTAATGGCGAGCGGACCGTGGTTTTATGATCTTTTCACAAACGTTATCCTCGACCTCACGGTAATCAATTGCCAAATACAACCGCAAGCCCTAGTATCTAACATATGTCAGATATTTTGGAACCCAAGGCTTGCCGGATAAAAAACCTATTGGCGTTGTCCCGAAACATGCTCGCGAAAACGAGGCGCCTCCAACGCGGCCGCGCATGCCCATGCAGCATCGCGCGTGGCAGCGCGTAGAGGCGGCTCTTGCCGCAGCCGAGCAGATGATCGGACAGCTTGGGCCAGAACAGGTGTCCATTCCGGAAATCGCCAAGGCTGCAAATATCCCGCGCGCGAGTCTCTATCAATTCTTCCCAGACAAGTACGCGTTACTCGCGCGGCTCGCGGAAATACACATGGGACGGGTGATCGACCTGGTTGCACAAGGTACGCGCGTGCAAGCCTATGATTCGTACCACGCATACACGCGAGCGCTGATAAACACGGTCTCGGATTACTACGACGCGACCCCTGCAGCCAACATCCTCGTGCTCGGCGGCCCCTACAGCCGTTCGGCTTACCTCGCTCAGGAAAACACGGTATCGAAGATCGGAGACATTCTGCGCGAAGCAATCGAAACGCAAATCCCGGCAATCACCATACCACGTTCACCGGACGTCGCGACGCTTGCCGTCGAGATTGCGTTTGCCTGCATGAAGCATGGCTATTACGAAGACGGCCATATTTCCGAAGTCATCCGGGAACAGGCCGTCACGGCGGTGGTCGCTTATGTGCAGGCCAATGTTCCCGAAATGGGCAAGGCATTCAGCGAGCAAACGCTCAAGTAATCGCAACGGGCGGAATGACGGTCTAACCCGTCTTCAGCGCCGCTTTGGCGGTCGCCATGCTGCGCGTGAACGTGAGCGCCGAGTCGTACACCGGGTCCTTCAGTAGCATGACCCGATCCGCTTCGACGCTATGGAGCACTCTCCATGGGACGTGACGACCTTGCCGCGGCAGTTGGTTCGTGCCGCGCTGCACATAGCCGGATTGCAACGAGCCCATGACGGTTTCCTCCAGCATTTCGCCCTCTGGAGCATGCGCCGTGACGACCGCGAACTCCTGGGCACGCATATGCTTCAACAAACGGCAAACATAGCTCGCCGCCATGTCCACCTTCAGCGTCCACGGCGCGTTGATGTAGCCGAACATGTAGGCCAGATTCGGCACGTCTTGCAGCAATACCCCTTTATAAGTCATCAGGTTATTGATCTGCAGCGATTGGCCGTCCACGTGCAGTTTCATTCCCCCAAGCGATTGAAGCTGCAAACCAGTTGCGGAAACAACGATATCGGCTTCGAGCGTTTTCCCCGATTCCAGCACGATGCCGGTCTCGGTGAAGGTCTTGATATGGTCGGTGACGATCGAAGCCTTCCCTTCTCGGATCACCCGGAAGAGATCGCCGTCGGGTACCGCGCAGAGTCGTTCGTCCCAAGGGTTGTAAGTCGGAGAGAAATGCTGCATCTCCGCGCCTTTACCCAGTTTTTTCTCGACATTGGCAAGCAGCCACCGGCGCGTCAGACGCGGCCAGCGTTTTGCCGCCTTATAGAGTTGGCGCTGCAAGAAGATGTTGCGACTGCGCGCCATTGAATAGACCCAGCGCCTAGGCAGAATGCTCTGCAATGCAGAAGAAATCTTGTCATAGGCGGGAACGGAAAAGATATAGCTCGGTGAGCGCTGCAACATGGTGATGTGCGAGGTCTCATCAGCCATGGACGGGATCAACGTCACAGCCGTCGCGCCGCTGCCGATCACGATTACACGTTTGCCGCGGTAGTCGAGCTGCTCGGGCCAATGCTGTGGATGGATGAAGGCGCCCTTGAAGGTCTCCTGCCCCGGAAAACGCGGCTGGTATCCCTCATCATGGTTGTAGTAGCCAGTGCACGGAATCAGATACTTGCAGGTGAAGATACGCGGTGCTTCGTTACCCTCCTCGTACGCTGTGATGACCCAGCGCTCAGCCGTGCTCGACCACGCCGCGTCAGTCGTTCTAATGCCGAAATGAACCTTCCTGTCGACGCCGTATTTCCGGGCGGTGTCTGCGATATAACGGCGAATCGACGGACCGTCCGCCAACACCTTCAGTTCATTCCACGGGTTGAACTGATAACCGAAGCTGAACATGTCGGAGTCTGAACGGATTCCGGGGTACTGGAACAGGTCCCATGTTCCTCCAATCGCGCGACGGCGTTCAAGGATCGCGACCCGCTTGTCCGGGCATTCCATCGCGAGATGGCTCGCCATGCCGATCCCCGACAGGCCGGCGCCAATGATCAGGATGTCATAGTCGTCAGTCATGTCTCGTCTCCTCTTATGTCTATGGGCAGCGTGCAATTTACCCCGTGCATCGTGCACATTCTTGACGTCATGAGACAGTTCTTTTACGCTACGAGACATGAATCCCTATGTCAGAGCGAGCGGACTACGCGGCTACGCAGCGTTGATGCGGGCGCTGCATTGCGATCCCGGACCCTTGCTGCGGCACTACCCCATCCATGAAGAAACGCTGAACGACGACGACGCGCTGATCTCGCTCAGCGCAGTGGTTCATCTGCTCGAAGCGAGCGCTGCACAGACGGGCTGCGGCGATTTTGGTCTGCGCCTGTCGCACAGACAAAGCATCGACGTTCTGGGTCCGCTCAGCATCGTGCTGCGCAATGCGGCCAGCATCCAGGATGGGCTGAGCTACGCCACCCGATACCTGTTCGTCCACAGCCCGGGGTTGGTCCTGAGCGTCAACGAAACGGCGCCGGTTATCAAGGGGGCGGTCGAAGTCTCCATCGAAATTCGCCTGGCTCAACAAAGCGTGCAACGGCAGGCGATCGACCTTTGTCTCGCCGATCTGCATAACTTCACCCGTCTGCTGGCAGGGAAACACTATCAGTTGCACGCGGTCATGCTGCCTCATGCACCGGTTGTTCCGCTTAGCACGTATAAGCGATTTTTTGGCGCCCCGGTATTGGTCGAGCAGACACGCGCGGCGCTACTGATCAGCAAAAGCACGCTACACGTCAGTCTGCAGGACAGCAACGCCATGCTGCGGCAGATTTCCGAGGACTATCTGTTCCGCAACTTCGGCAACACGCAGCAGAGTGTCGTCCCCCGGGTGCGGCAGATCGTGCGCAAAACGCTCGGCACGGCGAATTGTTGCAAGACGGCGGTCGCCGAAATGCTCGCCATGCATCCGAGGACGCTGCAACGGCGCCTCGCCGACGAAAACACCAGCTTCGAAGTGGTTCGCGATGAGCTCAGGCGAGAGCTTGCGACGCACTATCTCTGCGGAACAGAACTCTCGCTCAGCCAGCTTTCCGCCCTGCTGGGTTTTCCTGAACAATCCGCACTCACGCGCAGTTGCCAGCGCTGGTTCAATACCTCGCCGTCTCAACTGCGCAAGGAAGCGCGCGCTCGCCAGCGGTCCGATTAGCGCGCCGCGGCGCGTTGCCTTGCCATCACAACACGCCAGTCCCGGAGGTCGTCTGCGGCCTATGCCGGTCTGCGCGTGCACCACGACCTCGATTCGTTCGGCTACGCAACCACAGGCCAAACCGCGGCTTCGTACGGCCACGCCGCTACGCCGTGCCTCCAGAGACCTGACCGCCCGCCGCCTTCTCCTCGTTGCGGTAAAAACCCTAATTGGCGCAATTTCCGACAAAAGTTAGATTTGCATATCCGACAGATGTTCGATTCGTTGGATTTTGACGTGAGTTGGCCGTAAACAGGGTGACTGGGACCGGCATTTGAATGACGTAACTGATTTGGAATGCAAATCATGAAAAGCGAAGCCCTACGTCCCTTCGAGGCGTTGCAGATGAAGCGTTGCGGCGGGAGAGTCCAATGAGCGCCCACGTCGTCTTCGTACATGGCATGTGGAGCACACCGGGCGTGTGGGATAAATGGCGTGGTCAATTCGAGCGCGCGGGCTTTTCCACCGAAGCATTTGCGCTGCCCGGCCACAGTGGCGATGAAGCCGATCATGCGTTGCATGGTCTTGGTCTTGCGGATTATTGCGAGGCGGTCTTGCAACGGGTCACAAACCTGTCGGAGCCGCCGGTTGTGGTGGGCCACTCACTCGGTGGCCTGATCGCACAGCAGGTGGCGACACGCGCCAGACTGGCAGCGGCGATCCTCGTCTGCAGCGCGGCTCCGGCGCCGATCTTTCCACAACGGCTCAGCATGTTGCCCTCGCTCGCGCGCCACTTCCACCCGTTCGGCTCATGGCGCGGTGCATTTCGGCTTTCCAGGCGCGAGGCTGACTGCCTGATTTTCAACGTTGTGCCGCCTACCGACCGGCAGCGGCTATACGAAACCTTGATTGCCGAATCGGGACGCGTTGCCTGGGAAGCCGCTTACGGCACGCTGAACTGGACTGGCAGCAACCGTGTGGAGCAGACCACACTGACATGTCCCATGCTCGCGCTCGCGGGAGGGCGCGACCACATCATTCCGGCCGGCGTGAGCCGGCGCATGGCCCGATGGTACGGTGAAAAAATGGACTACCGCGAATACGCCGCGCACGGTCACTGGATGCTCTCGTCGGAAGCGGGCTGGAATTTACGAGCCAAAGAAGCGTGCACGTGGCTAAGCGAGTCCCTTTAGGGCACTCCGGGTCAACGTGCACAAACTGAATAGACAATCAGCTCACTGAAGATCTGACAGGGGAACGGATGAAACGCATTTGCTTCATTGGCGCAGCCGCAATTCTGGGCGGAGGAAACGCCTTCGCTCAATCGAGTGTCACGTTGTATGGTTTGACTGACGTGAGCATTCAGTACTTAACGCACGTCGATAAGGCGGGTGACTCGTTGGTCAGAATGGGCACGGCGGGTCTGTCCGAAAGCCGCTTCGGCATAAACGGCACGGAAGATCTCGGCGGAGGCCTCAAGGCGCTGTTTCGGCTCGAGAACCGTTTCGATCTGAACAACGGTCAGTCGGATCCAGCCTTACCTTTCTGGAATACCGCCTATGTCGGCCTTCAGTCATCCTCTGTTGGGCAGCTCACGATGGGGCGGCAGACCAACGTGCTGGTCGACGTGGTCACCCAATCGTACGCGTCGAATGCCTGGGTTCCGTACAACCAGAGCTTCCAGCCTGAAGTCACGCTGCTCGGCGGAATTTGGTCGAGCAACATGGCAAAATATTCTGCCAGGGTCGGCAATGTGATTGGCGAGTTATCCTACGCATTTGGCAATGTCGCGGGACAGATGGCATCCGGGTCGCAGCTCGGTGTCGGCGTTGCGTATCTCCCCGCGACCTCGGTCAATCTCGCGGCGGGCTATATGGATTCGCGCGACTCGACGGGCGGCGGCCATTCGAAGGCGTGGACAGCTGGCGCTGCCTATACATGGCAAAGCACGCAATTTCATGCTGGCTACTTCGAGAACCGGCTCGATCCAAGCTTCCAGTCTTTTGCCAACGGTCCATTCACCGCAGCGGGGCTAGCCGCCCTCAAGTTTACGGATTTCAGCTCGCGCAGGATGTTCACGCTCGGAGCGACTCATTCGTTTGCAATCCCGCTGCGCATGTCGCTTAACTACTGGCGCACGCTGCAAACGGGCAAAACCGATTCAAAGGATGGCAACGCATCGCAATTCGAAATACTGGCCGACTACAACCTCTCGAGGCGAACCGACGTTTATCTCGAAGGTAACTATTCTCTTTATCGAAGCGATCTGATTGGAGCGCAGTTGCAAGGTGTCAACAGTCTTGGGCTGTCACAGAAAGGTACGCAAGTCGGCGTCATGACGGGTATCCGGCATCAATTCTAGACTTCAGTGCGAGACGGCAACGCCGCTCAACAGGCTCAGAGAGCGTCGTTGCACCGGAACGTGACAACTAACATGCGGAGAAACAGATCATGAATTCTTCCAGAAGGCTACTGGCTGTCGGCGCCGTTTGCTGCCTCGCTGTAGCGGCAGCGGTGACGGCTCATGCACAGCCGGGCAGTGAAGCGGCATCGAGCCAGGCTGGCGCGTCGCAGTACGATAAAAAAGCCGCCTCCAAAGCGGATCGCAAACTAGCTCAGGACGTCCGGCGAACCTTGGGCAAAGCAGGAGGTATCAACGTCGCCAACGTCTTCGTGCGAGCCCGCAGCGGTGTGGTGACCTTAAGCGGATCGGTGACCGACTCCAATCAGATTGCGAAGGCGAGTGAGATTGCCGCAAGCGTCGACGGCGTGACGTCGGTGGTCAACCGACTTTCCATCGAAGCACGGATTTACTAGCATGTCAGTGTCGTTTCGGCCTTTGAGGTCACGCTGAGCGCATGAGGTTTGCCACTGCGCACGTGACACATGCCGGACGGCTGAATGCCGGACAGCAGGAGTGACGCGATGCGATCAAAAGAACGGAGGTTTTTCACAATGATGATCACAAGCAAGCCCGCTATCAGAGCGGCTACATTTCTCACTGCCTTGAGTCTTGCCACGCTAAGCGCTGCGCAATCAGCTCCGTCTGCTAAAGCAGACAATCTGGTGCCCGTCACGCCTGACAACTTTGCTCGCGCAGAGTCGGACATGTACTTCGGCGGGGTCGTGAAAAGCGGCGGTTTCGGCAAATTCCATCACTCGCGTGAGCCTGCACCGATAGACAATCAAACCGTCATCCGGCTAAACCGCGACACGCTCTATTCCTCGGCGGTGTTCGACCTGGATGCGGGGCCGGTGACCGTTACCCTTCCGCAGTCGGGTAAGCGCTTCATGTCACTGCAGATCATCGACGAAGATCAATATACCCATGGCGTCTATTACGGTGCGGGAAGCCACACGCTTACGCGTAAAGCAATCGGCACGCGCTACGTGGTAGTGGCCGTGCGGACTCTGGTCAACCCACTTGATCCAAAAGATCTCGACGAAGTCCACGCCCTGCAGGACCAGATCAAGGCGCAACAGAAGGACGCCGGACGTTTCGAGGTACCCGCATGGGACCCGGTCAGTCAGAAAAAGGTGCGTGATGCGCTGCTGGTCCTCAGTACGACGCTACCGGATACCAAACAGATGTTCGGAACGCGAGCTGACGTCGATCCTGTGCGATTCGTGATCGGCGCCGCACTCGGTTGGGGCGGCAATCCTGCTCGCGAAGCGCTTTATCTGAATGTCGATCCTCCCCGCAACGATGGCACGACCGTCTATAAGCTGAAGGTCGGGCACGTACCGGTCGACGGTTTCTGGTCAGTCACGGTGTACGACGAAAAGGGTTACTTCGAGGCGAATCCGTATAACGCTTACTCGATCAACAACATTACGGCGAAGAAAGACGCTGACGGTCAGATCGAGATTCAGTTCGGCGGCTGCGACGGCAAGGTGCCTAACTGCCTGCCCATTTCGAAGGGATGGAACTACATGGTTCGTCTCTATCGCCCCCATGCCGAAATTCTTGACGGCAGATGGAAGTTTCCCGAGGCGCAACCCGCAGAATAAGCGGACCGTGGGATGACACGATAGAAACGCGCAACCGGCTCGACGGCAACACGCCGCTGCCGGTTGCGCGATAGCTTAGCCTTGATGCGCCAGGGAGGATCATGCTGCGCAAAGCCCTTTTTCGCCAGGTGGCGCCGCTTCTGGCGACCGTATTGTCCATACACACAGTTTCTGCACAGACACCGCCCGCGACCACGTCCGCGCACGCGCCCGTCGCGACTGGATGGACATTCAGCGTGTCGCCCTACTTCTGGATGACCGGCCTGCGTGGCAATGTCGGCGCGTCCAGCAGTCTTCCGCCCTCATCGATCGACGTCAGCTTCTCAGACATCTTTAACCATCTCGACGGGCCTTCTGTTTTTCTGAGCGGCGAGGCATGGAATGGCCGCTTCGGCATTCTCGGCGACGTGCAATATGTGAAGCTCAAAGCGAACGCGTCGACACCCGGTCCATTGTTCGATAGCGCTACGGCCAAACAATGGAACTTCAACAGTACGATCGAAGGTGCCTACCGCGTGGTTGATTCGCCAACGGTTGCAGTCGACGGACTAGTCGGTGTGCGAATATTTCACGTCGACAACCAGATCGATCTGAACGCCGCACTGCTGCCAACGCGCAGTAGCAGCATTGGCGACACCTGGGCCGACCCGGTTATTGGCGCCCGCCTGACGGTGCCGTTCGCCACGGGATTTACCTTTACCGGCTATGGCGACGTCGGCAGCTTCGGCATATCGTCGGACCGGACGTGGGAACTCTATGCGGGCATTGGTTATCGGTTCAAGGACTGGCTGACCGCGTATGCCGGGTATCGATACCTGGACATCAAACGTAGCAATGGCGGCTTTCTGTACGATGTCAGCGAGCAAGGCCCCTTGCTTGGCGCACAGTTTCGTTTCTGAGGTTTCTGATTCGGCGCGGTACAGGTGCTGACATCGCCACCTGTACCGTGCTCATGCAGTGTGAAAGCGGCAGCCGTTACTGCGCGCCACCCACCCAGCTATCCACCCGGTCGCCATGCGCGGCAATCCACGCATCGGCCGCTGCGGCAGGCTTGGCGCCATTTTCTGTCGCCAGCATCACACTGTCGATCTCGCCCGGCTTCCATTGGAATTTCTTCAGAAACGCAACCACGGGTGCCGCCTTGGTCTCGAGCCCGGGGTTGATGACGTTGTCGACATGTTCCGATTCGCCGAATACCTTCTTCGGGTCGTCGAGGAACTTGAGCTTCCACTTCGCGAACATCCAGTGCGGCGCCCAACCCGTGACGATTACGGGCTTGTTGGCATGCATTGAACGTGCGAGTTCTGCCGTCATCGCGCTGCCCGAACTGGGCATCAGCTGATAATCGAGGCTATAGGCCTTGATCGCGTCGTCGGTTTTCTTCATCACACCCGCACCCGCATCGATGCCGACAATGCGCCCGCCAAAGTCCGCCTTGTGCGCTTCGAGATCCGCAATGCTCGATTCGGGCACGTCAGCCGGTACGATCAAGCCAATCTTCGCGTCCGGGAAGTTGGTGCCGAGATCGGACACCTTCGTCTTGAACTGATCCCAGTACGCGCCCTGCGTCACGGGCAGCCACGCTGAAAGCGTCGCATCCAGATCGCCCCGGGCCACACCTTGCCACATGATCCCAGCCGCAACCGGAACGAGTTGCACCGGATAGCCAAGACGCTTCTGGATGACTTCAGCCGCGACGTTCGATGTCGCCACGCTGTCATCCCAACCTTCGACGTAGCCGATCTTGATCGTCGGCTTGGTGTCCGCGGTTGCGGTCACACTGACGCTCATCATCGTGATTAGCGCAGCCCCCAAGGCGCTGCAAAGCAGCTGCTTTTTCAAGCCTTTCATGGTCGATCTCCTTGTACCCGCCACACGCGGTGAGCCTTTAGAATCACTAGCCAGAAATCGCCATGAAGTAAGCTTTGCGACGTCTGCTTGTCCAAATGCGACTTGAATACACACCTGATTCAACAGTTTATTTATCCACCACCAGATCCGACAGCGGCTTGCTGCAACACAGCAGGACCATGCCCTGGTCGATCTCACGCTGACGGATACCGCCGTTGTGCTTCATGTCCACCTGGCCCGAGACCAGCTTGACCTTGCAGGTGCCGCACATACCCTGTGTGCAGGAGGCGGGCAAGCGCACACCGGCTTGCCGGGCAGCATCGAGGACATGCTGACCGGTACCGCAGCGAATCTCCCGATTGCTGCGCGCGAAGCTCACGGCGAACGTGCTCGCGGCGCTATCCTGCTCGACCGGCGGGTCTTCCGCCAACAGTTCCGGCGCATCTTCAAGTAGCGTCTCGAACGAAAAACTCTCTTCGTGATAGTGCTGTCGATCGAAGCCGGCCTCGTCCAGCAGGTCGCGTACGGCCTTCATGTACGGCGCCGGGCCGCAGGTGAATATTTCGCGCTCCATATAGTCCGGCGCAATCACCTTGAGTAGCGGCAGTGTGAGAAAGCCGGTGACGCCCGGCCAGTTCGTGCGTGCGCCAAGCCGCTCGCACACAAAGGACGTACGGAAGTGACTCTGATTCGCCGCGATCAGATCGAGTTCGCGCGCGAAGATAATGTCGTCCGGCGTGCGGGCGCTATGCACGAATACGATGTCACGGTCTTCGCTCAACTCGTGATGCGCGCGACTCATCGACATCAAAGGCGTGATGCCCGACCCCGCCGACAAAAACAGGTATTTTCGCGCCGGATGCCGCGCGCAGGTGAATTCGCCCGCGGGTCCCAATACACGAACCCGCGCGCCGGCTTGCAGGTTGTCATGCAGCCAGTTCGACACTTTTCCGCCCGGCACCCGCTTCACGGTGATCGAGATCGTATGGGGACGTGTCGGCGACGATGAGATGGTGTAGCACCGGTTGATCGTCTCGCCCCCTATCTCCAGTTCGAGCGTGACGAACTGGCCCGGCTCGAAAGAAAAGCCATGTCCGGCAGGCGAACGGAAGAAAAAGCTCTTTACGTCGTGCGTTTCCTGACGCACCTGGCAACAGACCAGCGTCTCTTCGACGTCGCTCGTCCAGCGCGCCGGCAGCGTACCCCAGAATTGCGGCTTGGTCAGCCGGCTTTCAACGGGGTCGAAGGTTGCCGCATCCCGTATCATTGTTCGCTCCACGTGCCGCCAGGCATTCAGTTGTTGAATCAAACCTTCACTTATTGATCAGTGCTGCCAGGCGCTGGATATACCAGTCGCTGAATTTCTCGACGAGTCCTTCGGTGTACGGAGAATACGGCCCCGGCTCATACGCGCTGCTCGCGGCGCCCCGCTGCGAAAATTCGACCAGCGCACGATCCTGATCGTTGGTCGCATTCCACACGGCGGTCAGATTTTTCACGTCGTAATCAACGCCTTCTTTCGCGTCCTTGTGCACGAGCCACTTCGTGCGCACCAGCGTTTCGCCGGCCGAAAGCGGAATCACCGAGAACGTCACGATGTGATCGCTCATGAAGTGGTGCCACGAGTTCGGCTGGGTCCAGAACGACAGGCCGCCTAGATCGGCCTGTTTGAATTCGCCGAGCAGCTTTTTCGAGGCCACCTTCGCATCGAGCGTCTGCGATTCCCCATTGCGATCGAGCGGCAGACGTTGGGTGCGAAAGCCCGTCACGTCGGACAGACGATCAACTTCCACCGAGGGCAGATTCAGCGCCTCCCATTGCGCCGAACGCTCGACGCATTCGCGTTCGAACGCGGCCATACCTTCGGCATTGGCCGGTGAAGGCTGGTACCCAAAACCATATTCGTACAGCGAGATCGTCAGCTCAGGATGGTTCGCCACGCAGTGATAGCACTCGCGGTTGTTCTCCATCGTCAGCTTCCAGTTGCCTTTCTCGATGATATCGACGGTCGCCGCGATCTTGCAGTTCGGCAGATCGTGCGGCAGCAGATACGGCTCCATGGCGGCGCGCATCACCTCGAAATCGACCGGCGGTTGCTCGGCGAGGCAAATGAAAATCAGCCCGGCGAGCGTCTGCACGTGAACCGTTTTCAGGCTGTGCTTGCAGCGGTCGAACTGTTCGCCCATATGCTCGGCAAACATCAACTGACCCGTCAGGTTGTACGTCCAGCTGTGATACGGGCAGACGATATTGCCCACCGAGCCCTTGTCCTCGTTGCACAGCCGTGCGCCGCGATGCCGGCAGACGTTGTGGAACGCCCGCACCTGCATGTCGTCGTCGCGCACGATCAGAATCGAGTCGTTGCCGAGTTGAACGGTGGTGTAGTCGCCCGGTTCGGCAATATCCGGTTCGACGGCGACCTGAATCCAGTGCTTGCGGAAGATGGCTTCCATATCGAGCGCGAAAAATTCGTCGCTCTGGTAAAACGGCGCTTCGAGGCTGTAGCCCTTCTTGCGCCGGTCGACCAGCGCGTGAATGTCTGCCGATACTTTCATGTGTGCTCCGGAATTGCTGCGGGCCGTGGTGCGGCGCAAATTCAGTAATCGATGAGTTGATGCTCGCGCAAATAGCCGAGGATCACTTGTGCTTTTTCGACCGAAGTCCCTTCAATTACGACGCTGCCGCCGCGGCTTTCCGTGGTCGTGGCCGAAAGCATGCGTGCATGGCCCGAGCGCTTTTCCTGCGCGGCGAGACGCACCGGCTTACGCTGTGCGGCGGTCACCGTCCACGAGCCTGCATCGATGCCGGCGGCCGGCTTGACGTGAGAAACGACGATAGAACCGGCCTGCTGGCGAGCGTACGCATAGCGCGGCGTGACGCTGGCGAGCGGATGCACCGCCACCACCGCGGGCAGCGTGGCTTCGACGCGCCTGCGCACGCCTTTCGGCAGAAATTGCCGTACGGTCACGCGTCCTTCGGCCACCGAAGCTTCCACGGCAGCGCCGATCAGTGGATAGCCGAGCGCATCCGCGAGCTGGTACGGCAGCATGCCGCTGTCGAACGCGCCTTCTGCGCAGGTCCCGGTCAACACCAGGTCGTAGTCCTGCAAGCGGACCGCCAATGTAGCGACCGCTTCGTCGTCCTCAGTGCAGGCCAGCACTTCAATGCGCTCAGCGCCCAGCGCCAGGTAGTCTTCCAGCGCCGGATTCGCAGGGTCACCGACATGCAGCGTATCGAGCTTTGCACCATGCTGACGCGACAGCGCGCGGCCTGTTTCCAATGCGGCGGCATCGTTGCGGCTATAGCGCGCCACGCCGCTGATGGGGTGACGTCCGACCGAAACGAGTACCGCGATGCGGGTCAGTTTGCGGCTCATGCGGCCACTCCTTCGGCAATCGCCGCGGTAACGGGCGGGCTTACCGCCAGGGACGACGAGCGGGCCAACGCGACCGCCTCGATCAGCGCCGTGGTAATGGCCTGCGTTTCGCCGATGATCGTCAGATTGGCGCGCTTCGTGATGGGCGCGCTGCCATCGAGATTCACGGCGATCACGTGGCGGCAGTCCTTGATGCCCTGCAGATGCTGGACCGCGCCGGAGATGCCAAAGGCGATATACACGCTCGCCTCGACGGTCTTGCCGGTCGCACCGATCTGCTTGTCGCGCGTGAACATGCCGTTGTCGACCGCCACCCGGCTTGCGCCGATCGCGGCGCCGAATGCGCCGGCTAGTTTCTCGAAGGCGCTCACGTCGGTCACGCCATTACCCGCCGAGACGATGAAATCCGCTTCTTCGAGCGCGACCTGCGCCGCGTCGATATCTTCCATGCCCAGGTCCCGGTAGACGTCGTAAGCAGACGTGGCACCGGCCGCCGTCATGAACGGCATCGCCATACGCTCGCCTGCGCCGATAAACGGCAGGCGCGAATCCACGGCGCCCATGGCGAGCAAGACAATCTCAGGTAGAGCGCGCGTCGCGAAGCCTTTCTTCGCGTGGACAGCCACCCCCACATGCGTGGCCGAGAGTTCGACCACATGCGTCGCGACGCTCGCCCGCGCGTAAGCCGCGTAACGGCGGCCGAGATCGCCGTCGCCCGTGGCATTGTCCGGCATCAGGATGTGCGCGGGGGCAAGCTGCGCGACGCAAGCTGCCAAGGCCTGCAATTCGCTTTCGGGTGCGAAGGTACGACGATCGAACGCCGATACTTCGATCACCTTATCAGCGCCGAGCGCGGCGACATCGTCTTTCAGCTCGCCCAATACCAGCAGCGCAACCTGAGTGTGCGGATCGGCAATCAAGGCAGCCGCAGCGAGGGTCTGACGGGCATGGTCATCCAGCGAGCCGCGCTCGCTATGGGCGACTACCAGCAGGGTGCGCCGTGCACTTTGCGTGGTACGACGCGGCTTTGCAGCAGCGCCGCCGTGGGTCTGCCCAGGCACGTGGTTCGAATGAAGGGCTTCATCCTGCAGACTCCCCGCTTCCGTCACCACGCCAAGCGTAATGCGCTTCAGCCCAGCCGCCGTGATGGTGAATGGGCGGCGCGGATCGATACGTTTGAGGATCGTGTTCATCGCTTCACTCCAGCGCCGCGGCGACGAGTTCGGCCACGTCGAGCACTTCCGGACGCGGACCGACCACACCTTCGAGCATCGCCGTGCAGTTCGGACACCCAACCGCGATCACTTCGGCACTTATCGCACGGGCATCCGCCACGCGAATATCCGGAATGCGTTGCTTGCCGGGAATATCCGTCAAAGGCGCGCCACCACCGCCGCCGCAGCAACGGCCACGTTTGCCGTGACGCTCCATCTCGACCACCTTGATGCCGATCGATTTGAGCAATTGACGCGGGGCCTCTGTCTCGCCGTTGTAGCGGCCCAGATAACACGGATCGTGATACGTGATGCGTTTATCCGCCAGCGCCTCGGCGGCGCGCGGCGAGAGCTTGCCGGATGTCACCAGGCTCGCGATGAAACTCGTGTGATGCAGCACTTCGAAACGTGTCCCCAGTGCGCGGTATTCGTTACGCAGACTGTGCATGACATGCGGGTCGGCCGTGACGATGCGCTTAAAAGTCAGGTTCGCCAACGTACCGGTCAATTGTTTTGCCATACGCTGAAACGTGGCTTCGTCACCGAGCCGCCGCGCGATGTCGCCGGTATCGGTTTCGTCGCCACCCAATACCGCATAGTCGACACCCGCCTTGTTCAACACCGTCACGAGTGCGCGCAGCGTGCGCTGATAGCGCATATCGAAGGCGCCCTCACCGGCCAGCAGCAGCACGTCGACTGCTTTGCCCGCCTGTGCGACCGGTGCATTCAGATCCACCGCCCAGTCGTAACGCGCGGTTTTGTCGTAACCGCCTGCCGTACCGGTTTCGCGCAGATTCGCCAGCACCTCGGGGCCTTTGCCGGGCACCGTACCATGCACGAGCGTCTGATTGCGACGCATATCCACGATTGCATCCACGTGCTCGATCAGCATCGGGCATTCCTGCACGCAGGCGCGGCAGGTGGTGCAAGACCAGAGCGTGTCGGCTTCGATCAGGCTCGACACGATCGGCCGGTCAGGCTGCCCCGAATGCTGTCCAACCGAAAGACCCGGCGTCGGGCTACCGGCATAGGCTGCATCCGAACCGCCTACCATGCCCGTGACCAGATCCTGAATCAGCTTCTTCGGATTGAGCGGCTGACCGGCGGCAAACGCGGGACAGGCTGCTTCGCACTTGCCGCACTGCACGCAGGCATCGAAACTCAGCAGCTGGTTCCAGCGGAATTCCACCGGTTGGCCGACACCGTACTCATTGTTTTCGAGCACCGGCGTTTTCAGCGCAGTGGGCGGTGTGGCGGCGGCACGCGCGTCGGCGTGATCGGCAAAACGCTCCTGACGCGGATGGAATGCGAGGTGCAGCAGCCCCGCTAACGCGTGTTTCATGGGGCCGCCGCGCGCCGCACCGAGGGTCATCGCAAACGCCCCCACCGCGATCAGCACCGCGAAAATCACCGCAAGGCCACCCGACATAGTCGACGCGGGCAGCAGCACGAACAGCAACAGACCGAGCGCGAACGAGCCGAGCAACCACGGCAAGGTGTCCCACGGACCGCGCGACAGACGCGCCGGCACGGCTTTCGCGCCGCTGCGCCGGCGCCAGACGAACACCGCGCCCACCAGCATGATCAAGGCAGCAAGGAAGATCAGCTTGTCGAGCCACGGCGAGTAAATCGCGAGACCGTAGTTGAGGAACACCAGCGCGAATGCCGCGATGGCGCCGCCCGCGGTGGCGACATGCGTCTTCGCGATGTACGGATCGCGCGCCACCACATGATGCAAATCGACGAAATAGCGCTTCGGGATCGTCAGCAGATTGGTCCAGCCAAACGTGCCTGCCGCCGTTGCACGTCCGAGCCTCCAGTAAGATGAACGCTTCGCGACCGCAAACGCGAGGCCGGCGACCGATATCCACAGCAATGCGGTGATGAGAAACGCCGGGCTCATCGTTAGAAGTCCTTGCAGAGACGCAGCGCGTCGTAGATCGCGCCGTGGATGTTGTGCATCGAAATGCAGTCGCCGACCCGGAACAGGAGGAAGCGGCCGTTGCCCAGCTCTTCGGAAAGTGACGGTTGCGGTTCGGCAGCAAACAGCTTGTGCACGTCGACCTGCCCGCGGTTCACGGATTCAGGCTTGAGCTTCCAGTAGAGCTCGTCGTTAGGGGTGCTGCCGTTTTCGATCACCACCTGGTCGACGGCCCGCTCTTCCTGCTCCTCGGTGTACTCGTTGCGCAGCACGGCGATTTTCTTGCCACCCTCTTCGTAGACGCGATCGAGCCAATAATTGGGCGTGTGAACCACACCCTGCGCATAGAGGCGCCGATAGAAAATCGGGAAGGTCGTGCCGCCGACGTCATCCGCCACCTTCACATCCGGCGTGACGATCTCCACTTTCGATCCCCGGCTGGAGATAAAGTCCGCCACGCCCGCACCCGCATGCGTGCTGACGCCGTCGTAGACAAGCACGTTCTGCTTCGGCTCGACGCGCCCCGCGAGAATGTCCCACGAGCTGACCGCCAGCCCCTCTTCAACGCCCCACGCCGGCACTTGCTGCGTAAAGCTCGAGCCGCCCGTGGCGAGCACCACGATGTCCGGCTTTTCCGCCAGGATCATCTTGTGGTCGGCCGCTACACCCAGGCGCCGCTCCACGCCAAGGCGCTTCGTTTCCATGTCGAACCAGCGGACGATGCCCGCCATCTGTTCGCGTTGCGGCGCCTTGGCTGCCAGCATGATCTGGCCGCCCACCGCATCGCTCTTTTCGAACAGCACAACGTCATGCCCACGCGAACGCGCCACGCGTGCGGCCTCGAGTCCGGCGGGACCTGCGCCCACCACCACCACCTTGCGGCGCGGTCCACGGGTCTTTTCGATCACATGCGGCATGGTGGCTTCACGCGAAGTGGCGGCGTTCTGCACGCACAGCACATCCAGACCGTTGTATTGGCGGTCGATACAGTAATTCGCGCCTACGCACTGCTTGATCTCGTCTTCGCGGCCGTCGCGGATCTTGATGACCATATGCGGATCGGCGATCTGTGCGCGCGTCATGCCGACCAGGTCGACCATGCCGTTGGCCAGCAGCCGTTCTGCCTGCCCCGCATCGCGGATGCTCTGCGCATGCATCACCGGCAGCTTCACGACCGACTTGATGCCCGCGGCCAGATGCACGAACGGCTCCGGCGGCAAGGCCATGGGCGGCATGCAGTTGGCCAGCGTGTTGTGCGTATCGGCACCCGAGCCGATCACGCCGATATAGTCGATCAGTCCCGTCTCGGCCATCGCGTGGGCGATCTCCTTCAACTGCTCGTGGTCGAGCCCATCTTCATGGAATTCGTCGCCGCACATCCGCAAGCCAACGCAAAAATCCCGGCCTACGGCTTCGCGCACGGCGCTCAGCACTTCGACGCCGAAGCGCAAGCGGTTCTGCAAATTGCCGCCCCATTCATCGGTACGAAAGTTGGTGCGCGGGCTCCAGAACTGATCGATCAGATGCTGGTGCGCCGCCGAAATCTCGATACCGTCCATGCCCGCCTGCTGCACACGCTTTGCCGCAGCGGCAAAGTCGCTAATGATGCGGCGGATTTCCTCTTCTTCGATAATCTTGGCGTTGCCACGGTGCACGGGTTCGCGCACGCCCGACGGCGTCATCAGATGCGGCCAGTGTTCGCCATGAAAGGCGGACCGGCGGCCCATATGGGTGGCCTGGATCATGATCTTCGCGCCGTGGCGGTGCATCGCTTCGGCGAGGCGACCGAGCGGATCGACGATCCTGTCGGTCGAGAGGTTCACTGACTTCCACCAACCTTGCGGACTATCGATCGACACCGGACTGGAACCGCCGCACACCGCCAGCCCCACGCCGCCCTTGGCCTTTTCCTCGTAGTAGCGGATGTAGCGATCGCCGGGCAAGCCGCCGGGTTCGGCGTAGACCTCGGCATGCGCCGTGCTGACAATGCGGTTGCGCAACGTCAACTGGTTCAGCGTCAAAGGTTTGAACAGATTCGGATAACGCATCGCGGACGACCTCGGGCGGTGTTCGATTAAAGCGAGGGAATTAGTTAGCCAGCGGCGACACTTCGAACACGCAATGTGCGTGATGTTCCGCCGCGCACTGCACTTCCTTCGAGTGCGAACGTGGCGCGCTTTTGCCTGCTTCCGTGGTGTCGTTGACCCAATCCATTGCCCCGGCAAACCAGCCGGCAAACATGTAGCAGAGCTTGCCTTCCTTGCCCGGTTGCGCCAGCACGAACGACGAGTAATGCAATTCGATCCGTGCACGGGCGCTCAGCGGGTCGGCTTCGACGATCTTGAAGAGACCCCAGCCGCGTTGCGACAGACGGTTCAGGTAGTGCTCGAAGACAGCCATGCCGCTCATGCCGTGCTGCTTCGCTTCCTTCTCGCACCAGTGATAGGCGGACTTGTAGCCCGCTTTGTAAAGGATCTCAGCGTACGCTTCGCGGCCCAGTGCGTCCTCGACCGCCGTATGGTTGTTGGTGAAAAAATGGCGCGGCACGTACAGCATCGGCAGCGCGTCGGTGGTCCAGACGCCCGTATTCGAATCGACGTCGATCGGCAGTTGCGGTTGCATCGCGTGTCACTCCGTGGGGTAAGCGGTATTCATCGCGGGCGCTCTGCAAGGCACCCGTCGCCGGTTCAAGGTTGGATCTGCCGTCACTGCGGCCTGAAAGCCCTAAAATGCGGTCTCAAGCGCCCCAGACATCGCGGAACACGCGCACCCAGTTTTCGCCCATGATCTTACGAATGCGCGTATCGCTCCAGCCCGCCCGCTCCATCGCCGCAGTCAGATTCGGGAATTCGCCAATCGTCCGGATGCCTTCCGGATTCACGACCTTGCCGAAGTTCGTCAGGCGACGATAGCGGCCTTTATCGTGGGTGATCCAGTCGAAGAAATCGACGGTGTAGCCTTGCGTGAAATCGGAGCCGATCCCCACGGCGTCTTCGCCGATCAGGTTCACCACGTAGTCGATGGCCTCGACGTAATCCTCCACCGTTGCGTCGATGCCGCGCTTGAGGAACGGCGCAAACATCGTCACGCCGACAAAACCGCCTGCGTCGGCAATTTCCTTCAGTTGTTCGTCCGACTTGTTGCGCGGATGCTCCTTCAGACCCGACGGCAGACAGTGCGAATAGCACACGGGCTTCTTCGAGAAAGCAATCGCTTCGGACGACGTATTACCGCCGACGTGCGAAAGATCGACCATGATGCCGACGCGGTTCATTTCGCTGATCACTTCGCGGCCGAAACCGGACAGGCCGCCGTCGCGTTCATAACAGCCGGTGCCGACCAGATTCTGCGTGTTGTAGCAAAGCTGCACGACCCGCACGCCCATATCGGCGAAGGCTTCGATGTAGCCCAGATTGTCCTCGAACGCGTGCGCATTCTGGAAGCCGAGAATCACGCCGGTACGCTTTTCCTGCTTGGCGCGCAGGATATCGTCGGTAGTACGCACGAGCGTCAGAAACTCGCTGTTTTCGCGGATCTGCTGCTTCATCAGGGCAATGTTGTCGACCGTTTTGGCAAAGCTCTCCCACACCGACACCGTGCAGTTGGTAGCGGTGATGCCGCCCTTTTGCATATCTTCGAACACCGAACGATCGAACCGCGAAATATTCAGACCGTCGATGATGATGCTGTTCTCATGCAGAGTACTCATTCTGTTTGCTCCATGTGGCTGGCGTGTGGGGACGCTGTGTCTCGCGTCATGCAGTGGACGGGACGGCGAATCAGTAGATCGGGAAGCGCTCGCAGAGCGCGAAGATCTCGCGGCGCACCCGCTGTTCGGTAGCCGCATCGCCTTCAGGCGCGACACGCAGCGCTTCGAATACGTCGAGAATCAGGCGGCCGATCTCGCGAAACTCGCTGACACCGAAACCGCGCGTCGTCCCTGCGGGTGTACCGAGGCGAATGCCGGACGTCACGGTGGGCTTTTCCGTATCGAACGGAATGCCGTTCTTGTTGCAGGTGATACCCGCCCGTTCCAGCGCCTGTTCGACCTGGGTGCCCTTCAAGCCCTTGGGACGCAGATCCACCAGCAGCAGATGGTTATCCGTGCCGCCCGTGACGAGATCGACACCGCCGGCCTTCAGCACGTCACCGAGTGCGCGGGCATTGGCCAGCACGCTGTCGATATACGCCGTGAAGCCGTCCTGCAGCGCTTCGCCGAATGCCACCGCCTTGCCGGCGATCACATGCATCAGCGGGCCGCCCTGCAAACCGGGAAACACGGCAGAGTTGATCTTTTTGGCAATTTCTTCGTCGTTGGTCAGCACGAAGCCGCCACGCGGGCCGCGCAAGGTCTTGTGGGTCGTCGAGGTCACGACATGAGCGTGCTCCACCGGATTCGGATGACGCCCCGCGGCAATCACCCCGGCGATGTGCGCCATATCCACCATCAACTTCGCTCCGACGCTATCGGCAATCGCGCGAAAGCGTGCAAAGTCGAGCACCCGCGGATAAGCGGAGAAACCGGCGATGATCAGCGTGGGCTTATGTTCATGCGCGAGCGCTTCCACCTGGTCGTAATCGATGCGCAGCGTCTCGCGATCCACGCCATATTGCACGGCGTTGAACCACTTGCCTGAGAGCGCGGGCTTCGCGCCATGTGTCAGGTGACCGCCCGCGTCGAGCGACATGCCGAGCACGGTGTCGCCCGGCTTCGTGAGCGCCAGCATCACCGCGCCGTTGGCCTGGGCGCCCGAGTGCGGCTGCACGTTGGCATAGCCCGCATTGAACAGTGGCTTGACGCGCTCAATTGCGAGCGCCTCGATCTGGTCGGCGAATTCGCACCCGCCGTAGTAACGCTTGCCCGGATATCCTTCCGCATACTTGTTGGTCAGCACCGAGCCCTGCGCCTCGAGTACCGCGCGCGACACGATGTTTTCCGACGCGATCAGCTCGACTTGCGACTGCTGCCGCTCGAGTTCCTTCAGCACCGCGCTGCGCACCGGCGCGTCGCGTTCGGCGAGAGTCTGCGAAAAGAAAGGGTTTGCGTTCGACATGGGCGTTCCGTGAGTAATGGATTGCAGTGGCGCCGGCCGTCTGCATGATTCCTTGAATCCCTTGACTGGCCTGCTGCACCGGCTACCGACAGCTCTATTCTTCTCTCTCATCGGAAGCGTCAATTTACGAATTCAGACGCGTTCTTGGCCTTTTCCGACATTCAGGTCCGTTTTGGACAAGTGACCGGTCGTGCGAATCGCCGCCCGCGCGCACAGCTTGCGAGCGCCAGGCGCCCGCGAACAGTGCCTGCGCCGCACGTGTGCGGTGCGGCGGTGCACGCCATCGTTTCATCGGACCTGAGAAGGCCAGGGTTTAGCCGTATGGCATGCTTGTTGCACTCGAACCCAGAATGACGGAGTCGTCTCCCCACGACGGCCGCAACACAAATACAGAGCCGAAGGAACACCCGCACCATGTCGCCTGACCGCACCGCGTCGCTGTCCCACTTCGCTTTCATGCCGCTGCCGAACTTCACGATGATCGCGTTCACCAATGCGATCGAAGTATTACGGATGGCGAACTACCTGAGTGGACAACAGCTCTACCGCTGGTCGATCATCAGCCCGGACGGCGGCCCCGTTGCCGCCAGCAACGGCCTCGCGGTCGATACCGGTCCCGCCGAATGCGTGGGACAGCCGGATATCGTGTTCGTGTGCGGCGGCATCGACGTGCAACGCGAAACCACCCAGGCCCATCTGTCGACACTGCGCCGTTTCGCGCGCAGCGGCGTGGCGCTCGGCAGCCTGTGCACCGGCACCTATGCGCTCGCGAAATCGGGTCTGCTGGCAGGCTACGCGTGTGCCATCCATTGGGAGAACATGTCGGCGCTCAAGGAAGAGTTTCCGGACATCCGTTTCCTGAAAGAACTCTTCGTAATCGATCGCGATCGCGTGACCTGCACCGGCGGCGTCGCGCCGCTGGACATGATGCTGAACCTGATTGCGGCCCGCGTCGGCACCGCACGCGTCACCCAGATCGCGGAGCAGTTCATCGTCGAACACGTGCGCGACATCAATGCGCAGCAACGCATGCCGCTGGTCGCGAGGCTTGGCTCGGCGAACAAGTCGCTATTCGAAGTGATCGCGCTGATGGAGAACAACATCGAGGAGCCCTTGTCGCGCGAAGAACTCGCGCGCCTCGCGAACATGTCGCAGCGGCAATTGCAGCGCCTGTTCCGCGAACACCTCGGCATGACACCCACGCATTACTATCTGACCTTGCGTTTGCGGCGCGCCCGCGAACTGCTGTTGCAGACCGACATGTCCATCATGCACATCACGATGGCCTGCGGTTTTCAGTCCGCTTGCCACTTCAGCAAGAGCTATCGTGACGCGTTTGGCACGGCGCCCACGCGTGAACGGCGCAAACAGGTCGCGCCATTGGCACACACCATGCCCGCTGGAGCCCCCCTCGGCATTGCGCTGCAAGTCTGAACGCCGCGCCAACTCACCGAACTCCATTGCAGTCGAGCCGCGTGTCGGTCCAGCGCGGCTTTCTCACGTCGTATCTCCCTTCTGCCAGCCATGCCTTGGATTGCGGCGAGGCGTCACGTAAGCTATGGTGAGTTCGTTGCGGCACGTCACACGTGGAGCGCCGAAGCCCCGTCAGAGTGACCGCTTTCCACCATTGCGCTGCGCGATCCGCGGCGCCATTAAGGGTCTGACCATGGCAGACGACAGCATCGAGACCCGCCGCACGCCTTCCGCAACCCCGCTTCCGGTTGCGCCGCAACA
Organism: Paraburkholderia sp. GAS41; assembly: GCF_050436545.1. NCBI lineage: Bacteria > Pseudomonadati > Pseudomonadota > Betaproteobacteria > Burkholderiales > Burkholderiaceae > Paraburkholderia > Paraburkholderia sp. GAS41. The sequence goes on along the minus strand of NZ_JBNDMK010000008.1, from coordinate 19,077 downwards.
ATTCTCCCTCGACGTCCTGCAAGAAAAGTACGCCAAAGGCGATGAGCAAACCGCCGACGATGTCTACCGGCGCGTCGCACGCGGCGTTGCAATGGCCGAACCCGCTGCACTGCGCGACACCATCGAGGCCCGTTTTGTCGAGAATCTGCGCCATGGCGCGCTCGGCGCCGGCCGCATCATGAGCGCAGCCGGCACCGGCATCGCGGCGACGCTCATCAACTGTTTCGTGCAGCCGGTAGGCGACGCTATCCAGGGCACCGACGAGCAAGGCTTGCCCGGCATCTACGTGGCGCTGCTGCAAGCCGCCGAAACGATGCGCCGCGGCGGCGGGGTCGGTTATAACTTTTCGGCGATCCGACCGAAAGGCGCCCGCGTTCACACCACCAGTTCGTCAGCCTCCGGGCCGTGCAGTTACATGGATGTGTTCGACGCCTCGTGCCGTACGGTGGAGAGCGCGGGCTCGCGGCGCGGCGCGCAAATGGCCGTGCTCGACTGCGATCATCCTGACCTGCTCGAATTCATCGAGGCCAAGCATTCGAAGGGCCGCTGGAACAACTTCAACGTGTCGGTCGCGGTGACCGACGCGTTCATGCGCGCGGTCGAACACAATCTCCCGTGGCAACTCGTGCATCGCGCCGAGCCTTCGCCCGCATTGCGCGCCGCCAACGACATGCAGCGGCGCGACGACGGTCTGTGGATCTACAGCGAGAAGCCGGCGCGCGCGATCTGGGACCGCATCATGCGTTCTACTTACGATGTCGCCGAACCGGGTGTGGTGTTCATCTCGCGCATGAACGAGGACAACAACCTGCGTGCGATCGAAACCATTCGCGCCACCAACCCGTGCGGTGAACAACCGCTGCCGCCCTATGGCTGCTGCAATCTCGGGCCGCTCAATCTGACGCGCTTCGTGCGCGAGCCATTTGCGCAAAGCAAAGGTGGGACGCCCTCGTTCGACTGGGATGCGCTTGCACAAAGCACGCGCACCCAGGTGCGATTTCTCGACGATGTGCTCGATACCACGCTGTGGCCATTGACCGAGCAGTACGACGAATCGCGCGCCAAGCGTCGCATCGGCGTGGGCTTCACCGGTCTGGGCGATACGCTCGTGATGCTCGGGCTGCGTTACAACTCGCCCGAGGGCCGCGACCTCGCGGTGCGCATCGCGCGCTCGATGCGTGACGAGGCCTACCGTGCGTCCGTCGAACTGGCCCGCGAACGCGGTGCGTTCCCACTCTTCGACGCACAGCGCTATCTGGAAGACGGTACGTTCGCTTCGCGCCTGCCCGAGGACATCAAGGATGCAATCCGCCGCGACGGCATCCGCAACAGCCACCTTTTGTCGATCGCGCCGACCGGCACCGTGAGCCTTGCTTTTGCCGACAACGCCTCGAATGGCATCGAGCCCGCCTTCTCGTGGACCTACACGCGCATGAAGGTGATGGCCGATGGCAGCCGCGAGTCGTTCGCGGTCGAGGACCATGCGTATCGTCTGTATCGCGAGCTGGGTGGCGACGTCGCGGCCTTGCCCGACTACTTCGTGAGCGCACTGGAAATGTCGGCGCGCGACCATCTCGACATGATGGCCGCCGTGCAGCCTTACGTGGACACGTCGATCTCGAAGACGGTCAATGTCCCCGCGGATTATCCGTTCGAGGCTTTCGAGAGCCTCTATTTCGATGCCTGGAAAGGCGGCCTCAAAGGGCTCGCCACCTACCGCCCTAACGAAACTTTGGGCGCGGTGCTGAGCGTGACACCTCAGCAGCCGGATGATTCGCTGACCGAAGCAGATCTCGACCCCTTGCGTATCGCCATCGACCATCGCCCGAAAGGCGAACTCCCGGCGATTATCGAAAAGGTCGAATATCTGACTCAGGCGGGCAAGAAGTCTTTATATGTTGCCGTGTCGTTCATGGAAGTCACTGGGCGCCTCTCCGGAGACGATGTGACGATCGAGCGGCCTATCGAATTTTTTATTCCGGCGGGTCAGCGCGACGAATCGCAGCAGTGGATCACGGCGCAGATGCGCTCGCTGTCTCTAGCCGCGCGCGGCGGTTTCGTGGCGCGCAATCTTCAGGACCTGCGCAAGGTGTCGTGGGATCGCGGTCAGGTGCGGCTGGGCGAGGTGCAACGGCTCGACGGTCACCGCTCGCCGCTCTGGCACGATTCGGAAGTCGCGGCGCTCGCCTACGCGATCCAGCAGATCCTGCACCGGCGCGGTTTTCTCGATGCCGAAGGCAATCAGATGCCGTCTCGTGTGCTGGCACGGCTCGGGCGCGAGCAGGTCGCCGCAACGCCTGCGTCCGCTCCTGTCGCGCTGGCGGACAGCGACGAGGGCGCATCGTCCGAAATTGACGGCATCAACCAGTTGCGCACGATGCTAGGCCGCAAATGCGGAACGTGCGGGGCCAATGCGGTGATCCGCAAGGACGGTTGTGACTTTTGCACGGTGTGTGGGGAAGTGGGCGCGTGCGGATGAGCGCGGTTTATTCACTCCCATCACACCGATGTGAGTTACACCATAAAGTGAAATATGGACCGCATAAGATGAAATATCCGACTGTATAAGTTGAAATATTGCATCTCGTGCGATGTTCGCATGAATGTCTGTCTCGCACCCGACTGGTATGCAGGCGGGTGCTTTTCAATTGAGCGTCAAGGGCATGCACATTATGCAAAAGGCATAGCCTGGTACCGCGGTCCTTCAGATTTAGCGCTAACGGCCGTTCAACTACGGTAACCAACGTTATTTCAGTTCTTCTGTTCGTTGCTCCGTCAAATTTTTCAGGCTCGATTCCACAATCGCGGTACGCATTGTTCCGTTTTGTAAGATGCAATCCTGAACCTGACAGTCAGCGTCTCTGTAGAGGAACTTAATTGGCTTCCTGGAAGTTACCCAAATAGCTTCCATCCTGGGCTGATTTTGGGTCGGAACAGGCCGCTTCCCATTTGCCCGACTAGCATCCACTGATTCATAGCTAAAAGTCGGCGCTATTCACTGGCTTTCATGGACCTGTCTGGCTCCACACGCACCTTGCCAAAATTCGAACATTCCACATACCGCGCGGATTTCGGAATTCCCGGTCTGTGTCTGCTCATCGAAGCGAAGTACGCCCGGTCCTCCGGTGATTTCAAGGCAATGGAAAAGGAAGTGCCGGAAGATCTGGTACCCTACTTCAAAACGCCCGAGCGCTACCGCGAAGTCATCGTCTTCATCTACGATGAGTCAAGCGGCGTGCAACTACACGACGCAACAATTCGTGCGCTCCGTTCGGCGCCCGGGATTTCAGAGGTACTGGTGGTCTGCCGCTCGTCGCCACTGCCACTGGACTCCTCACCGATGCGCTTGCATCCGATGCGCGGTGACTGCCTGGTATTCGCCGGGACCAATACCCTTAAATGATTCGATTGCGGCCTCGGGTCGAGTAACGAAACCTGTATATTTTAGAAGCCGAGTATGAGCACAATAACCGCTGTCTTCGACATGATTTCGCGAAGCCATTTTGCAGTAGGCGTGTTGTCGGTCGTTACTGCTCCGATTGTCTTCGGAGTCACCTTGACGAAATTTCGCAATGGGAATCTGAGACTGTCGCAGGGGCGCACGAAGCGCATGTATGACATCATGAACCGGAAGAACGGTTGGCGCAGCGCTTCCTCCGGAGCGTTGCAAATCGCTGTCAAGGACATGCTTGGCATCGAGCTACCCGGCGACGCCATTCGATTCGCGCTTGAGCGTGACAGTCCACTGACACTGCTTCGCAACATTCAGCAGGCAGGTGCGCACGTCAAACTCCATCCTCAAGAGAGATGCTTTAAAGACGCTAGAACCAAGCCCTGGCTGTCTCTTCAACAACTCTTTCATTTCTTGATGCTGCTTGTCATCGCCCCCTATGTCGTACTGGTATTCATCGGCGTCGTTTTCAGATTCATCGAGCCGATCATGGTGGCGACACTACTTACGCTCGATCTGATCGCCATGCCGGTGCTGTTAAAAGCAGCATTACGAGCAGGTGCAGCTAGCCGATTACTCAATACCGACACGGTGTATCCGCTCCCACTTTCAGAAACCGATCAACAGTCCGCCAGTCAATCGGAGGCGAGCCCCAAACCGCGAAAGCGGCGAACGAAGGCATCCGCAAGCGAAGGAGCAACAGGTGTAGAGCCAGCTCACGTGGTTGACTCAGTAGCTTCGGCCACCGTATCGCCTACACTCGCATCCGATACGCTCTAGAGCGACGGCGGCAACGCGCACCGACCGATACTGTTGCACTGACCGTCGCCGTCGTGCGAAGCGGCCCAAAGACTACGCTGTTGCGCCAAAGCCCAAGCCACCATAAATTGCTCGCGTCATGCAAATTTTCGTTCCAGACACTAACTTCTTTTTGCAGTGTTTCGACTACACAATGCTCGACTGGTCGCTGGTCTCGGATGAAAAGACCATAACGATTGCAGTGCCGCGAGCGGTCCAGAGGGAAATTGACCACCACAAGGACGGTGGCAATGGCCGCCGAGCGTCCAGAGCACGCAAAGCGTGGGGGCTTTTTGCGAAGGTCATCGATTCCCCAGACGATCGAATTACATCGCAGGTCAAGGGCATCACACTCAGCCTTGAACTCCTCATGCCGCAAATCAGGGCGGAAGACTTTCCAGATCTCGCTCTTGAGAATTCCGATGACCGGATCGTCGCGGAAGCGCTGAAGGTGCAGCGACAGCACACCGGCACGACGGTAACGTTTTTGTCGAACGACACAGCTGCGCTTACAACAGCAAAATCGCAGCGCCTGCCTTTCCGGCGACCGCCACAAGAATGGATGCTCCCCCCTGAAAAGGACGATCGGGACAAGACGATCGACGAATTGCGCAACCAGGTTCAAGCTTTGCGGAGTCAGCAACCAGAGCCCGTCTTCGTCCTTCCCGACACACCAGACAATCGGGTTTCCGCAACGGTTCTGCTGTTTCCGGAACTAAGCGACATCGAGATTGACGCTCTTATGGACGTGATCCGGACGCAAGTTCCGATGGAAACAAGCTTTCCCAAGGAGCCTCCCGCTCGAGAGGATGCCGGAATATTCGCGCTAGCTGCCACACTGGGTCGCCAATTCGATCAATGGGAGCCTGCCAGCGCACAGGCAGTTGATCATTACCAGAAGAAGGCCTACCCAGAGTGGCTACAACAGATTAGATCCGAGCTGGCAAACATCCATCACCGACTAAACGTTGGTCTGAATTCAAGAATTAAGGTTATGCTTGAAAACAGGGGACAACAGCCGGCGAAGAACTTGCTGCTAGCCGTTGAGGCGCAAGGCTCACTAATCTTCGGTGCACTCGCGAAAGAGCGCGATGACGACAACGAAAATGCAATGCCACTGCTCACCGCACCACCCGCGCCACCGTCTGGCGCGTACGTGAACGTCGCAGATCGCTTCATGCGGATGACGGCCGTTCCCGACTTTTTTGCTCCGCGTGAAGGGCGCGGTATTGCTGCTGACATCTCCGCCATCCTCGGCGAGCGGCGCTACGACCCCGGCAGTTTCTACTGGAAGCCGAATCGCCCGACTACCGAGGCAAAGGAATGGACGCTGGAATGCGAAGAGTTCCGGCACCAGCATGAACCCTATCAGCTGGAAATAGCATTTCGGCCGGACCCTGCATCCGTGGGGGAGGCATCTGGCGTCATTCGCCTCAAGGTCCATGCATCCAATCTGCCGAACGTCGTCGAACTGGTGATCCCGGTTCGGATAGTCGTCGAGCACGGTGATACACTCAACGTAGCCCGCAACGAGTTGTACAGCATGCGCTGACAGGTACGGCAGCGCTATCATCGCGCGAAGGTCTGGATCGACCGCGCACGAAAGCTAGTATCGATAGATCGTTGCCAGCCGGCTCATGGATCTGGGCGGGAGTCGACCAGTGGAAAAACAGACCAGCGTGCCGACAAGATCCTGACGACTCCTCCCTGTAGCCGAGGCACGCAATTGATGGTGATTTTTATTCAGCGTGGTAATACCCGGACGGTAGTGTGCTAGGCAGCGAGAAGTATGCTTCGAGGCCCGCTTACGGTTCGCAATTCGACGCTTAAGCTTAGTCGCTGGTCAGATACCTGTTGCGGTTTTTCACGTCCTTGATCCAACTGGGCGCACGCCCCCTGCCGGACCATGTCGCGCCCGATTTGGGGTCGCGATATTTGGCGGGCACGACACCCCCGACTGAAGTGGTGCGCGCGCCCCGAGCGCGTCCAAAAATGTCACGCGCAGTAAATCCGTATTCTGCAATCTTGAGCCTAATGTCCGCGAGGACCTCATCAAATTCTGCCGCACGTGCCATTGCGGCCTGCTCCTCGAGTACGGCCATCTGTGCCTTGAGTTCCTTGTACGTCGCCAAGATTCGCCTCCTTCCCCGCATGCACTCACAGCAATCATAGTCTTCTTCGATTCGGAGTGACTGCTGGCTGCCAGCCGTGGTAAAGCGAGACAAAACGCAATAGTGACCGATTGCGAGGTGAACCGGAGATAGGTGCTGTAGTCCCTTTGTTGACTGCGTGTCTGCATGCGCGCCTTGCGTGAAGGCTTTCGCGTGTTTTCACCGTGAAAAGTGGCTCAGCACTCCAACTCCTTCGCCCACGCAAAGTTCTCGTCCTCGCCAAGGAACTTGAGTGCCCAAACGACGTCCCTGCGCACGCAATGGCCAGCGAGTTCCTGTAGAACGTTCAGGCGGAAATTGCGCAACATTGCGACGAGACTGGCATTGCCATCACGCAGCATTTCGGACCGCACCGAAACGGCCAAATGCTCGAGGATGGTGCGCTCGGGAGCTGATACGGGCATTCCGGGATTGCGCGTCGGTAACGGGGAAACCGCGTAGCCCGGCTTTAGTCCTTCATTGAAGAGACGCTCATGCTCGTAAGTCGGCAGGAGCAGTTCCCTCACCCATCCCGGAAAATCCTGGGGCACATCGCCCCACAGATTCACCCGCGGCCGGGCATACAGGTGATATCGCACGCCCTGCATGTCCAACGCGGCTTTCCCGCCCACGTGTAGCCCAGGAACTTTCCGGGCCAGAAAGGCGACCGTGCCGTCCGTAGTCGGGGTGTCACCTCGAAGAAGGAATGCGCCCCCAGCAAGTTGTCGTAGCCAGCCTGCTGCGACCAGAGACGACGCATCGTCCGCTCCCACCCCGAACTGCGCGAGTAATGTTAGGTCCATCGGCTCGCCGCGGGGCGCAAAGTCCATGAGAAGTTGGACAAGTTGGATCGAGTTTCGCGAACGGTTCCTGCGAACAGACATCACTACAGCCCCCTCCCACACACCCGGTACGAACGCAAGCTTGATCAGTGCGACGTTCGGCAAATACGATTGGTGGCAAGAACGTGCACGTCCTGTACCCGTACTCTAGCGCTGCGCGGCATCGCTTAGCTGACCAGACATGGCCATCCGCCCTCCTGGTCAGCCAGGTCGCACGCTCTTGCGAGGCTGATTGCTCGAATCTGATACGGCTTCGCAGCCGCTCTTCCGGAAGCGATTGATGTACCTCGCCAAGCCTTTGGAGGAGCCTCTCGAATTCGAGACGCGGTCCGGCTGAGCCGCGCTGCATACTGGCCGCCGCCCGTTGCCTGTGCGGCTAACGGCACGTGCAGGAGCCGTAATTGCATTTCCATCCAAGCGTCGCTCAGCAAGCGCCAGGCTCGACCCGCGTTTTCGCAGCCCAGAGCCGCCTACCACGCGCTGGACGCATCGCCAGAGCGTACGGCACTGAGAACGTACGCCCCGCAGCTGTCGTAAACCGGGTAACCATAACGAGCCTCTCGCCCTGCCTGCTGTCTTCGTACTCGGTCGCGCCCACCCGGATCTCGCTGAGTGGATCAAGCGTCCACTGGTCGATCTCCCGTGCCTGCTGCGTACTCAACACAGCGGCGTCGCGCAAAACGACATCGCCCCCGACAAACTGCTCAAGTGACGGAGCGGTTGCGGTCAGGTCCAGCATCACAATCGTCGGGATCGCCCGGGAGCGCGCCCGCGACACCCGGAGAATCAGCACGTCCCGCGGAAGCAGTTGCTCGATCGCCGAACACACGTTTGCGCCCGGCGGAGCGCCAAACGGCACTAACCACCCAGGCACACGGTTACTTTCACTTGCCAAAAACATACCGACAGCCACCTCAACGCTTTTAAAACTAGGGAACTGCTCGCCATGCGTATGTCCCTCTTCGAGGGACCCTACGAGAGGGAGCTTCCAAACGGGCGCCACTGCAGGGTCGCTTTGGCAGGTTCGCACTTCCTCACCTCCGCGAGTCATCGCCCACCGACTACCCGCACAGTCGTCGCCAAACCTTGGCTGGAACCACGCACAGCAATCAGATGGGAGAGCACGCGTCGGTATCTCCGACAAACGCTCCAAGCAAGACCAAGCTCACGTTACATTTTGCACATTATAGATTGTAGCCTTATCGAGTGCATACTAAGACATTGCTCATATTTGAACCTCGTGAGCAATCAATCACTTCGAGCCGGTTTGGGGCGAGCACTCAGGGCTGCCCGGCGATACAAGAACGTATCTCAGGAATCGATGGGCGCAACCAGCCGAACTTATTTGAGTGCGCTGGAAAGAGGATTGCAAAGTCCGACGCTCGACAAGCTGGAAAGTATCGCCAACGACATCGGCATACATCCGTTGACTTTGTTCATCTACGCCTACACTGCAGGCTCAACGGATGTGGAGATACAACGCATCCAGTCTCGGATTCAACGTGAGATCGAAGAAATCGTACGTTACGACCTGAATGCGCAGTAGCGGCTTCTCGCGTACCGCCACACTCAGTCCCGGACCCTCGCCGCGCTGTCCCGCATAGTTCTCGACGTGTGGTTGCCAGAGCATCGTATCGACTGCGGAAATGCCGATCCGCAGCAGCCTCGACTGCTATGCGCACGGGTATTTTCAGTTCCACCGAGGGCGAATCCGGGTATAGGCCGCTGCCCCTTGCAACGGCCCGCGCCGACGTCTGCCAAGGCGCCGAAAAGGGTAGTCATCGCCTCGAAGTTCTGGCTAAACCGGATGTGCTCACCAACATTTTCAAGAAGCTACGCGAAAAGCGCGCTCCCCCATAGGGGCAGACTTTCCTGTGGCCTTTCCCGTTGAGATATACGGCCTCGCGTGCAGGGACTTACAGGACAACGCGAATCCAGAACTAGCCGAGTGCACGGACTCTACGACCCGCCTGTCCGGTTCATAGTTTGACCGAAGATTCGACGATACCCTTCCTGCGGACCAACATCGGGAGATGCCGGGAGGCTACCGCTTGAAATCACCCGTACCAAACGCCTGATCGAACTGCCGGGCTCTCTGCACTTCGTCGCTATGCAGATAGGTGAAATGTGCTGCAACACATTTGGCAGAGGGTTTTTTGGTTAGCGATTGCGGCTACAGACGTATAAGCGAGTCCGTACAGGTTGGACCGCAATCGGTAACCAAAAAACCGTTTGTGCTGAACCGCTCCGCAGGCGGTCGTGCTATGGGCATTGAATCGTCGATGCGGTCATCCAGCACGCTCCACACGCGTTGACGGGGCACCGGGCTACGATGAGGCGAAGTCGACGGTCGCGCGACGGTGGTGCAGACGTGGTCCTGGCGAGATGAATGACGCAAATTCCGGGTCGTTGGTATACGGCGAAGACTCGATGACGCAAGCCCGGGCGCGTCGCCACCGGGAATGAATGGAAACGTGATCGGTAGTCGTGCCAAAGCGGATCAGTGAGCATGGTGAATGTGTGGCGGTGCGCGCGGCAGTGCGCCGGGCAGAAAGGTTTCGATGCACACCATGTGGCCCTTGCCGCACGCGGGGCAATCGCGTAATGACCGGCCGGTGAGTCGCTGGTAACGGTCACGGTAGTCTTCCGTTAAGCTGGATGTTTCTTGCGCGGGGGCGACGCCACCGAGTAGCCGGCGGCAGGTGGCAAGCCTGGCTGCGCGGTGGCGATTGGCGAGCAGGCCGTAACTGCGAATGTGCTTGAACCCGTCAGGCAGCACATGCAGCAGGAAACGACGGATGAATTCATCGGCTCTGAGCGTCATGGTCTTGTACGCGGCGCCGTGTTTATAGTCTTTCCATCGAAACGTGACATCGTTGCCGTCGAAGCGCATCAGCCGGTTGTTGGAGATAGCGACGCGATGGGTGTAGCGGCCCAGATAGTCGAGTACGTGCCGGGCGTCGCCGAAGGGAGGCTTCGCATAGACCACCCACTCCGTCTGTGCGGCCGGCGCGAGAAAGGCGGAGAACGCCTGTGGTTGGGCAAGCGGTTCAAGCTTGCCGTAAAAATGCAGTGCACCGGTGTCGAAGGCACGGCGCAGCTGTTGGAGAAACAAACGCCGGAACAGCCGTGAGAGCACCCGCACGGGCAGGAAGAAGCCGGGGCGACAGGCGATCCAGTGCTCGCCGTCCGGGGCGATGCCGCCACCGGGCACCACGCAGTGCACATGAGGATGATGCAGCAGGTTCTGCCCCCAGGTGTGCAGAACCGTGATGAAGCCGATCTCGGCACCGAGGTGTTTCGGATCGGCGGCGATCGTGCGCAGGGTGTCGGCACTGGTGCGAAACAGGATATCGTAAAGCACTTTCTTGTTCTGGTAGGCGATCGTCGCGATTGGCTCGGGGAGAGTAAAGACCACATGGAAGTACTCGACCTCGGGAAGCAGTTCGGCCTGGCGGTGTTCAAGCCATTGGGCGCGGGCAAGCGACTGGCACCTGGGACAATGGCGATTGCGACACGAGTTGAAGGCGATGCGCTGATGGCCGCAGGCATCGCACTGTTCGACATGGCCGCCGAGTGCAGCGGTGCGGCACAGTTCGATCGCGCTCATCACGCGCCGTTGGGCGCGACTGAGCACACCGGCATGCGTTAGCCGGTACTGCGAGCCGCAGCGGTGGAAGATGTCCGCCACCTCGAGTGCCCCACGCATGACCGTGTTCAGAAATAGTCGGGCGGACTGGGCGGAGGCTGCACCGGCTCGAGGTGCGGCAGCAGATCAAAGGGGCTGGAGGTTGCACAGATGATGCTGGTTGCCACTTTTAAGTGCTTGGCCGTGGTCGAAAGGCTGCGATGCCCCATCAGCAGCTGGATCCTGCGTACATCGGTGCCGGTCTCAAGCAGATGCGTGGCGAAGGCGTGCCGCAGCGAATGCGGCGTGATGGGTTTCTGGATGCCGCTGCGCTGGCGCGCGATGCGGCAAGCCAGCGCTACTGCGGACCGGGTGATGGGGTGCCCGGGGATGTCGCCCGGAAATAGCCACTCCCTGGGATGAGCGTCGTGCCAGTAGAGTCGCAGGATCTCGAGCAGCCGCGGCGACAGCATCACGTAGCGATCCTTACGATTCTTACCCTGGTTCACGCGGATCACCATGCGCTGGCTATCGATATCGGTGACCTTAAGGTGCACGGCTTCCGACACGCGCAGCCCGGCCGCGTACGCGGTCATCAGGATGGTGCGCTGCTTGAGACTGGTGATCGACTCGAAGAAGATGGTGATTTCCTCCAGGCTCAGGACGACCGGTAGTCTGAACGGCTTCTTCGGCAACGGAAAATCCTCGTCGCTCCAGGGTCGCTTGAGCGTCACGCGGTAGAGGAAGCGCAGTGCGCCGATCGTTGGACCAAGGCTGCCGGGGGCCAGCTTGCGTTCCTCACGAAGATGGACGAGCCAGGCCCTGATCTCTTCGGGGCCGAGTAGCTCAGGCGAACGGCGGAAGTGCCGGGCGAAACTCGAAACCTGCAGCAGATACGAGGTTTGGGTGTTGTCTGCGAGGTTGCGGATCTGCATGTCGTGCAGCATGCGTTGGCGGAGCGGTGTCATGGCGGACCTCCAGGAAACAGTGGATGGCATGCCCGGTCGGGCACCTCCATGCTGCTCCTCGTGGCCCGCTCGCCGGCTCGGTACGTTCCAGCTCCAGACAACCGTCCTCATGCAACGTCAGCCACTCGCCTTCGCTACCCTCCCACTACCGCTTCAGCGGTTTAGTACAAGATTTATTATCGGCCGAAAGTTGTTATGCGCAGTCTCCAATCTCGCTCGCGATAGCAAAGGCTTGGGGCCGCAGGCGGCTGTACATAAAAGTTTGGGCAGATGCGAGGTCCGCAGTCCATGCCCGCTCGCGAGCGGGCATCCGCTTATCCCGCCTTCTTCGCCGACGCCGCCTTGCGGGCCGCGCGCGGCGCTTTCCGGGCAGGCACCGTGACCGGTGTACCCTTGCGACCTGGACTGCGCGGTGCAGTCGTCGCGGTCATCCGCTGTCGCAGCAGCCCGAGCTCACGCGCGTAGCCGGCACTCTGCTCACGCACGGCCACGAGGTTGCCCTCGAGGAGACCGGTCTGGTGCCGCGCATCGGCGAGCTGCGCCTGCATGGCTAGCAACTCGCTGCGGTGACGCGCCTCCCCCTGCTCCGCGCGGCGCGTCGCCGTGTCGAGCTCCTTCTGGGTTCGGGCGCTGCTGACCCGTTCACGCTCGATTTCAAGCAGCGCCCGCTTCTCGGCCGCCCGCAACCGCTCTTCCGCGAGTTCAGTGCCACTCCGCAGTTTGCCGAGTTCACCCGAGAAATCCGCCCTCGCCTGCACCAGTGCGCGGTCGCGGACGCCGATTTCATCCTGTATCCGGACGCGCTCCGCTTCCAGCGCGTGACGTGTGGCCTCAGCCGAGGCCTGCACCTGTTCCAGTTCCTGAATGCGCACCTGCGCGGCGAGCAGGGCGGCGGTGCGCTGCTCGAGCGCGGTTTCGGTCCGCGCGAGTTCGGCCTTTAGCGATGAAACCGCGTCCTGCGCAGCGGCCCTCTCCGCTTCCACCTCGACCCGCAGTGTGTCGAGCGCCGCCTGGGCTGATGTGGTGGACTTCGTCCACAGCGCCGCGACCAGTTCGCCGGCGGCCGCCTGCAAGTCCGCCGGCAGGTCCGGGCGCTCGATCCGCACCCGGCTCTTCTCGCGCAATTCAACCCAGAACTCGCCGAGGACCTGAGTTGGTGTGCTCATGCTGCCGCGCTTCACCAGCTGGTACAGCCGGTTGGCGGTCGGCGTGATACCAAAGCGGAAGAACAGCAGCGCGCAGACCTCGCGGTACAGCTCACGGGTCTTGGGGAAATCGACCTTCAGGCGGTCGATTTCAGCGGCAAGGCGGACTTCATCGGGCTGAACGTCGGACATGGGGCGGTTTTGCTGAGATTTAATAAATAATACAACGTAAACCGCCAATTATCTAATTCACAAGGCTTGAAATTTTGACATTATGGCTATAATGTTGAAAATTTAAAGCCAGAGGTTCTCTCCCGTTAAGCCTCACCTTTGCCATGCCCGAATCCGTCGCTCCTTCTGTCTCGATCGTGCCCGCGCCGCTCGACGCGCTGGCGATCCCTGCCGGGCTGGACGGACGGGATGGCAGAAACCGGGCCACCGGGCAGCAGGCCCAGATCGCGGCGACGAACGACCTTGACGCGCTCCGCGCGTGGCTCGCGCGATTCACCGACACGAAAACCACTTTCGAAAACTACCGCAAGGAAGCCGAGCGCCTGTTGCTCTGGTCGATCGTCCAGCTGCGCAAACCGCTCTCCTCGCTCACCCACGAAGACCTGCTGGCCTACCAGCACTTCCTCGCCGATCCACAGCCGTCAGGCGTCTGGGTCGCAGGGGGCGGCCGGAAACATCCGCGAAGCGACGGCCGCTGGCGCCCTTTCTACGGGTCCCTCTCCCCCGCCAGCCAGCGGCAGGCGATGGTGATCCTCAATGTGATGTTCGCGTGGCTCGTCCAGGCCGGCTATCTCGCCGGTAATCCGCTATCCCTGTCGCGCCAGCGGGCGCGCAAGGCCCCGCCGCGGATCACCCGGTACCTTGAGCCGGAACTGTGGCAGGAGGTCAAGAACTACATCGAATCGATGCCGCGCGAGACGGCGCGTGAGCGCTTTCACTACGACCGTGTGCGCTGGCTCTTTACCCTTCTCTATCTGGGCGGATTGCGTATCACGGAGGTCAGTGCCAACACCATGGGACGGTTCTTCAGCCGGCGCGATGCCGCCGGGCGCGATCGCTGGTGGCTCGAGGTGACCGGCAAGGGTGACCGTGAGCGACTGGTGCCGGCGACAGCCGAGATGATGACGGAGCTCACGCGCTACCGCTGCGCACACGATCTGTCCGCCCTCCCCTTACCCGGTGAGGACACGCCCCTGGTACTGCCAGTCGGCGAGGCGCGCAAGCCCCTGACCCGCGCTGCGCTCCACAAGATTGTGAAGGAGGTTTTCGCGGGTGCGGCGAATACATTACGGGCAGGCGCTGCTTCGAATGATAAGCGCGCGAACCGCCTCGAAAAGGCGTCAGCCCACTGGCTCCGGCATAGTGCGGGTTCACACATGGCCGATCAGCAGGTGGACATTCGGTTAATCCGCGACAATCTGGGTCACGCCTCGCTCACGACGACGAGTCAGTACCTCCACATTGACGATGATCGACGACATCGCGAAACTGAGGAAAAGCACCAAATCAAATGGTGAATGGACCAACGCAGAGAACATCCTCCTTGAAGGCAAGGTCTTTGCGTCTTGTGCTCAGTACCTTCCCACAACTCCTTGTTCCGAAGGACCGATTCCTCGGCACCCGAGGTCCAGAAACGGCGGTACTCGGATAGCGCACTCTCCACTAAGGAATGAAGCGAATCGCAGGATCGTGCAAGGCTGGTGGCCGGTCATCCAAGCCGGCATCTCATGCACAGCGATTCGGACTTTGCCACCGTTCCCACATTGACATTGGTCCGGCTACTTGCTGTTTTTGAAGACTGCATTCGTTGCATGTCCGCCGCGCAGTCGATATCGTCAACCCGGTCTAAATGTCGTCGATCGACGCTTAAGATACGTATTGCTCTTCGCGAGTCGCACTTCCATAGCTTCAATCTACTGGCACCTTGCGACGAGGCACCGGCCAGTGAGTTGTGCTCCACGGTGCACGGCGTATCGCATCGACGATCCATGTCTTCCTTTTTGCGCCTAATGGGCCGGAACGGGAAGGCTTGCTATCAACCGACTAGAGGGCGCGGGGCACGGCCTTACAGCTTGAACAGCCCCACCCGTGTAGCCTTAGCGAGCGTGCTGAAGTTGAGATTGAAGCCAACGACCGCCGCAGAAGTATCGGGACCGACCGGCAGCACATCTTTCTCTACTGCAAAGACAGTAAAGACGTAGCGATGCTGTCGCTGTCGGATGAATAATCCCATTCGTCGAAGTAAAAATCCCCAGTTGGTCGAAGGATGAGGTGCGCGGCGTAGTCGCGCATCTCAGCGTCTGATCGCCGACGATAGTCCCGTTCAAGCCCACGCTGACGGGGACGTCGATGATCGATCTGGGAGATGTGATGACAATTTTTGAACTGCATCGGCAGGGACTAAGCGTCTGGGCCATTGCCGCCCGGCTTGGCATGGATCGCAAGACCGTTCGCAAGTACATCAGGAAAGGCGTTCAGGTGCCGCGATACGGCCCACGAGCAGCGCGACCGTGTGTAGTCGACCCATTCGTCAGCTATGTGACCGGGCGGGTGCGTGCCTTCCCTGAACTGAGTATCGAGCGCGTGCTAAGGGAGATCCGGACGATGGGATATCTGGGCAGTCGCACCGCGTTGGGGGATCTGGTGCGCGAGGTACGGCCGCCGCGCCAGCGCGGCTTTGAAGTGCGTTTCGAGACGCCGGCGGGTCAGCAGGCGGTTCTGTTGCAGTAAGGCGGTCCGCTATGATGTGCGGAACGACACGAACGACTGAAAGCTCGATGAAGACGTTGAATCCGGCGGTGGCCCGAGTGCTCAAACGCCTGCATTATCCGCTCGAGGTGATCCTGACTTGCGTGCGCTGGTACGTGGCTTATCCGCTGAGCCTGCGGAACCTTGAAGACATGATGGCTGAGCGCGGCGTCTCGCTCGATCATTCGACTGTGCACCGCTGGGCCATCAAGCTGTTGCCGGTGCTGGAGAAAGCGTTTCGCCTCCGCAAGCGGCCGGTTGGCAAGAGCTGGCGGATGGACGAGACGTACATCCGCGTCAAGGGCGAATGGCGGTGTCTTTACCGGGCCGTCGACAAGGACGGCAACACCATTGACTTTCTGCTCCGCGCACATCGGGACAAGACCGCAGCCCGACGTTACCTTGAGAAATCGATCGCCCGGAATGGCGTGCCCGAGACGGTGACCATCGACAAAAGCAGCGCCAATCTCGCCGCGCTCGAAGCGATCAATGCCGATAGTGAAGCGCCCATCAGGATCCGCCAGTCCAAATATCTCAATAACCTGATCGAGCAGGACCATCGGGCGATCAAGCGCCGCACGCGACCCATGCTGGGGTTCAAGACTTTTCGCTGTGCCCGGATCCTTCTGGCCGGCATCGAACTGATGCATATGATCACCAAAGGACAGATGACGTGCGCTCGCGGAACCCATCCGTCCGCCGCTGATCAATTCTACGATCTCGCAATATAAGCAGTACTTCGCATACCGATCTCGGTCGCCCCTCTAACCTTACCGCGACAAAGCCCGAAAATCAGCGCGATAGCGGACAGCACGCTGCCGTGACTGGTCAATACCGCCATGAAGTTGCCACCCTCGGTGGCCGGCGCTGCGGCGGCGCCGGCACATACGATCACAAATCTGAACAACATCGTAGAGCAGGATCATCGGCCGATCAAACGCCGAACCAGGCCTATGATGGGCTTCAAGGATTTCCGGTGTGCCCGGATCATCCTGTCAGGCATTGAGACGATGCATATGATCAGGAAAGGCCAGATGAAGGACAGCGGCGTCACCCGAACCGCTCCCGATCAGTTCTATTCGTTGGTGGTATAAGGACTCCTTATCTTCGCGGAATTTTCTTGCCTTGCCGCCGTTATCGCGACACAACCGTTACCAACTGCCTGGCTGGAAATTCCGCGTGCAGTCACGGACATTCCGCAGTCGGTGTCGGCTCTGCTTGATCCGCAGTCGGGTCGACCTGCATCTGATCGACAGGAGCTATCGGCTGCGATAAGGCCGCAAGCGGCGGTGGCAGGAAAGTCCGCGGGTAAGAAGGCGAAAACCGCGAGCGAGCGAGCGATACGCCCAACCGTCCGAGCCGCATCACGCCAGCGACGCCGCCGTGACGAAGGCAGTCGTGAAGCAAGTGGAACCAGTACGCCCGCCGCCCCCCCGATCTGGCGATCCGGGAAACTGTTGATAACGATGTCCCGGCGTCCGCCTCTCACCCGCAGCCTGCGCCGGCCTCTGTCACAGAGGTCATTGTGGAGCCGCGCCGTTCTGCTCCCGTGACGAGCCTGGACGATCTGATAGGCATCGCACCTATAGCCGAAGCGCTGATCAAGACGCTCGCAGGAAAAGCTCGGACCGGGCGCCTGGATGAGATGAAAGCGCTGGAACTATTACAACAGATCGTGTCGCTCTGACCTGAATTGACAGTTCAGCAGAACTCCGTGGTGGCGGGGCTGCCCGTAACGGCGCGGCCTTTCAGCAGACGGTATGTACCCGGTCGTATCGGCCGGGGCTGTTTTCTGGGGTTTGGATGCCACGCATTGGATTAGATCCAGAGCACCTTCTTCGCCACGGCAACCTAGGCGAGCCGCGGCGCATACGTTGAGCGGCAGACGCTGCCCCAGATGCATTGTTGCAATGCTGACGACAAAATCTTGCGATTTCGCGCTCTTTTCATGCGCGAAATCCGTCGATATTCTTCAGATATCGATCGAAAAAGGTCAACGCGACACTGCCATGAACAAACGCCTTCTCACTATGATAGCCACGCTCTATGGACTGAGTATGGCGCTCCATCCGATGCCGTCGTACGCGCATCCGCTGGATCCGCTGTTTGCATGTAATTCGAACGCGCATGCATTCATCGCCGGTCTCATCAACGACAACGACATCACCCCGGAGCCAACGCATATTGCAGCGAACTCCGTCAACGCGTTCCGGCCGGCGCAAGGCAGCGAGCTCACTGCATTCGGCTTTCCCGTCCACGCCGTCGTCGGATATGAACTCAACGATGCCATGTTCAAACAGGGAATCGACGACACGCAGGCAGGGTCGTTATATGGCGTGGTAGTCGCCGGCCCCACAGATCAGGTTGAAGCCCGCGTACGTGAGGGGGGCAGCAATGCTGTCGTGCGAGAGGTCGTCCCTCTCGTCGCTACTGCCATTGTCTGCAAGGAGCACTAACCTCATGTCGTGCGCGAGGCCACGCAATCAGCGTTTCATGTGGCCGGATGCGACAACCCGATCATGCAAGGACAGGGCCTCGCCGAGCAGGTGAGGCGTGTGCTTGCCGGCATTCGCATGCAACGCCCGTTCAAAGTGCTCCTGCAGATGCGGACTATAGTCCGGATGCGCGCAATCATTGATCACGGCACGCGCCCGTTGCTTGGGTGATAAGCCGCGTAAATCTGCAAGTCCCTGCTCCGTGACGACAACGGCTACGTCATGCTCGGTGTGATCAATATGACTCACCATCGGTACGATGCAGGAGAGCGTACCGTTCTTGGCTGTACCTGGTGTAACGAAACGTGAGAGAAAGCCGTTCCGGGCGAAATCTCCTGAACCGCCAAAACCATTGATCATCGAACTGCTAGGGAAGGTCTGCAAAACTCCTAGTGTTGAAGTGTAAGTGGACTATCTTGGAAGAAGCATAGTTAATCAGGGAGAGGTTCGATGACGCAACTTGGTCTTGGTCTTGATCTGTCAATGAAACGCACGCGTAAGCGGGAATATCTTGATGAGATGAGGCGCGTGGTGCCATGGTCGAGGTTGATGGCGTTGATCGAACCGCACTATTCAAAGGGTAGGACTGGAAGGCCGCCGTTTCCGATTGCGACGATGCTGCAGATTCACTTCATGCAGCAGTGGTTTGGTCTGTCAGACCCGGCGATGGAAGAGGCCCTGTATGACGTGCCGCTGTTTCGTAAGTTTGCGGGGCTGGACGAGGGTATGACGCGTCTGCCTGATGAGTAAAGTGGACCCATCAGTCAAGACACTTTTCTGGTCGATTTAAGCTGCGATCGCGTCCGATTCCGCAGCTGCACGGCGCTGCCCCGTCCCGCA